>NZ_JNKH01000033.1:0-39585 GCF_000701985.1 Butyrivibrio sp. WCE2006
AAACCGGGCGATACAGCAAAGTAAAGCGCTGAGGGTCAGCGATTCATCCCCCACCGACTATGTCGGAAGGAGTTTTCTCGCTGATACATCATAATGGGTAATACTATATCTTGATTGGTGGGCAAGAGTTTATGAAAAAAATTATAAGAGGGATAGGAATTGCACTGATTGCAGCAGTTAGTCTTTCAGTAATATGTGTGTTTTTAAGGATTTTATGGTACTTTCCATCTCATTACGGACATGTAGATTTGTCTCAGAGTTACCGAAAAATAGATGGATATGAAGATATATTTTTTGTATCCAATGATAAAATTTACAAACGTACTTTTGGGGGACTAAAAAGGGTTGATGGAGATACATTGAACCTGAAAGAAGAAAATGTACCAGATGAAGGATATGAAAAACTAAGGGCTATAGTGGGAGATGAGTACTATATCGAGCAGTATGTTTTTTCTCCGGATGAAACAAAAATCTTATATGAGGAAGTGCATCCCTGGGGAGCAGGCGCACCTACTGATGATGAGGATATTTATTATAAGGTTGTTGATCTCTCAGATGGAAGCATAGTTACCTTGTTTAAAGGTCCACAGCAGTATTTTGATATCTATTGGAAATAGCAGCGACCTTCGGATTGAACATTGGTAACAGGTACAAGAAAGGTGAGTGAGACCATGAGTTTACCAACAGATTGGGATAAACCATCTCCTGAAAACAGCATATTATGCGAAAGGTTCCAGTATGGTGTATTTGATTATTCTGGCACATTGCCATACCGATTCTTTGTGCCCGAAACCTTGGAAAAGGTGCCTCTTGTAGTATTTCTTCATGGGGCTGATGCCTATGGTGATGACAACGAGCTTCAGCTTTCCATGCATGATATAGGGACGGTATTTGCCGCGGATTCCTGGCAGAAGAAACATCCCTGTTATGTGCTGGCTCCACAGTGCAGAAAGGGAAGGCACTGGTCGGGACTTCTTGAAGGAAATCGTATATGCGTCCTGGTGAAAAGATTCATGGAACAGTATGCCAACATAGACCCTGAAAGGATCTACATTTATGGCTACAGCGCGGGAGGCGTTGGATGTCTTGAGATATTAAAGTACCATTCTGAAATGTTTGCCGGTGCTGTTTCCATATGTGGGGCTACGGGATTTAGAGACTTAAGCAATCTTCTGAAAACACCCATATGGCTTATCCATGCAGCTGACGACAATATTGTAAAAGCATCATACAGAGAAAATAGCGTAGTAAGTACTCATCTGGGTTCACGGGATATTTACGCAGAGCTAAAAGACAAACATCCGGATCTCCATTATACAGAATATGAAGCTGGTGATCTTAAGGAAAAGTACGGTATAAATCCTCACTGCAGCTGGGTTCTTGCAGGACGAGATGGCCAGGTGAAAGAGTGGCTGTTTTCAAATGAAAGATGTTGATATAATTACCAAAATGTAGTAAATTATTTATTGGATTAGATAAATATTTTACGGAGGAGTCTTCATGGCTACAATTAAGGAGATTGCCGAAATGGTCGGCGTATCCAGCGCAGCAGTATCCAGGGTTCTTAATTATGACGAAGGTATTTCTGTAAGCCCTGAAACTAAAGAAGCGATATTTGCCGCAGCAGAGAAGGTAGGCTATAAGAAAAAGGTTATTTATCCAAAAATAGAAAACGTGGTTCTTCTCTACTGGTGTGAAAAAATAGATGAACTTGAAGATATCTACTATCAGAATTTCAAAAAGGAATTGATAAAGCAGGCGGCCAGGGTCAATATAGACATGACGATAGTAACAAGGGAAGATGGAATGTCGGCTATTCCGAAAGGAACAATTGCTTTTATTGCTATCGGATGGATGAACCGTAAGGAAATAAATGCACTCTATAAAATATGCAAAAAGGGTGTATTTATCGGAACCTCGCCGGATGAAAAACTCTTTGATGCAGTAAGACCAAACCTTGATTCATTTGTTACTCAGATGGTCGATTACTTTATGGACAATGGCATTACGGATGTTGGATTCGTTGGAGGGACAGACAGAAATATCGATACCGGGGAACCCTCAATGGATGTACGAGAGTGGTCGTTTAGACAGAGTATGCTTTACTATGGGCATCTTAATGAAAAGCATATACATATCACGGATTCATTTACTGTAGATGCAGGCTATAAGACAGGCCTTGAGATGGTTAAAAAAGGCGACCTGCCTAAGGCAATCTGTGTAGCGTGCGATACATTGTCTGTCGGATTATTGCAGGCATTTAATGAAAAAGGTATAAGTGTGCCTGAAAACGTGAAAGTATTTAGCATAAATGATATAAATGTGGCAAGATACGTTTCTCCGCCGCTTACGACATTCCATGTTGATCATGAAGCAATCTGTGAAGCAGCATTGGATCTGCTCCGTAGTAAAGTGCTTGGAGGAAGTAAAATTACTAAAACCGTGTTTGTTAACGGGCTTCCGGTAATGAGAAAAAGTACCTGAAAATATAGAATACATAATTGCTTAAAGCTGTCCTATGGGGCAGCTTTTTGTGATTAATAAACAAAAATATACTTGAGCGTTTTAGCATTCCTACAAAACTTATTTACCTGGATTGAATTCTAAAAAGGGGAGTATTATAATTCAAAACAAGTAAAACATTTACTAGTAAATAAATAAAATATTTATCGGAGGATGACATATGAAAAGAAGGATGATCGCTTTAATGCTCACAACAATGGTTTTTGCATTACAGACAGGTTGCGGAAGCGCAAGTAAAGCAAGCGCAGCTAAGCCGGATGATAAAGGAAATTTTATTGTAAACGGAAGTTTTGAAAATCCTGAATTTGATCCCTGGGTAGTTACAAATGTTGATAACGTGACAGAAGAACTTGATGTCTATGATAGGGATACGGATGCTTTTGAAGGTGTTCAGTCACTTCATTTCTATTCTGGTTCTTCTGATGTTAACTTTACGGCAGAGCAGACCATAACAGGTCTTGAAAGTGGAAAGTACAAATTCACAGGACATATCCAGGGTGATAATGCCGGTGATACAGATGGAACAGCCTGCTTCTACGTAGAAGTGGGTGGTGAGAGAACAGAGATACCAGTTTCACTTAATGGATATGTTGCATGGGATACACAGGAATTATCAGGAATAGAAGTTGATGGTCAGGATGTAAAAGTAGGCGTGAAGATTTCTCTTGCACCAGGTGCATGGGGAACCATCGATGACCTGACACTTGTGAAGGAGTAAAGATGCAGTTTATTAAGGGGATGGATGTTTCCATGATAAAGGAGCTTGAAAATCATGGGGCAAGTTATTACTTAAAAGGGAATAAAGAAGATATATTCAGCATATTAAAAGAATGCTCAGTAAATATGATAAGGTTAAGACTTTGGAGAGATCCGTACAGCAGCGATGGCGAGAGCTATGGCGGAGGAACCAATGATCTTGAAACTACACTTGAACTTGCCAGACGTGCTAAAGAAAATGGCATGCAGGTACTTTTGGATATACATTACAGTGATTTCTGGGCAGATCCTGCAAAGCAGGTCAAACCCAAGGCATGGTCGAAGATAAGCGGAGCAGAGCTTGAAGGAACAGTGTATGGTTATACGGCACTGGTTCTTAAGGAGTTTAAGAAGAACGATCTTATACCGGAGATGATACAGATCGGGAATGAGATAACAAAAGGACTTCTGTGGCCGGATGGACATATAGACAGGGTTTCCAATATGGCAAGACTTCTTAAAGCAGGAATAAAAGCTGCAAGGCATGTCTGTCCTGAGAGCAAGATAGTATTACACCTCGATTTTGGGACAAATAATGAGCTCTACAGGGACTGGTTTAAGGCACTGGAACCTTATAATATAGACTATGATGTTATAGGAATGTCATATTACCCACACTGGAATGGAAGCATCAAAGAACTTGTTGATAATATGAATGACATAAGCAAAAGATATGATAAGGATGTAATCGTAGCAGAGACATCAATAGGCTATACTCTTGATGATCTTGGATGCAAAGGTATTGTTTACGGAGAGAACGAAGAGAAGGCTACAGGATATCCCGCATCACAAGAGGGGCAGGCAAAGTTCCTCAAAGATCTCTATGAAGCAGTAAGAGGAGTTAGTGACAATCATGGAATAGGAGTTTTTTACTGGGAACCGGAATGGCTTCCTATCCCTGATTGTACGTGGGGAAGTCCTAAAGGCTGTGATTACATGCATGATCCCGTGGAAGCAGGGAATGCAATGGCTAATCAGGCATTGTTTGATAAAAACGGTAATGCTAATGAGGCACTGCTGGCACTTGCCGGTATGTGATATAAACGGAGGGTTACAGAATGAAAAAAAGGATTATTGCCACAATTTTATCGATGGCATTGTTAACAGCAGCATGTCTGGCTGGATGTGGAGCTAAAGCAAAATCAAATAAGATTGTTGTATGGACAAATATGGAAGTGGAACAGCCGACTATTCAGAAACTGGCAGATGCATGGGGAGTAGAGAGTGGCTATGAAGTTGAGGTGATCCATCAGTCCCCTTCAGTACAGCAGTTTGCACAGGCTGTAAAGAGCGTTGATGGACCGGATGCAGTTATCGGCATCCCTAACGACCAGCTGGCTGATTATGTAAATGCAAACCTTGCAGCAAAAGTTCCTGATGATCTCTATACGGATAGTGATTATTCAGATGCTGCGATCCAGGCATGCTATGTTGATGGTGCAAGATATGCAGCCCCGCTGTCTGTTGAGACAATATCCCTGTTTTATAACAAGGATAAGGTAAGTGAAGTTCCCGCAACATGGGAAGAACTCATAGACAATGCAAAAAGTCATGGTGGTGTACAGTTTGATGCGACAAGTATCTATTATGACCTCGGATTTGTAAGAGCAAGCGGAGGATATATCTTCAATTACTTAAATGGTTCTTATGATGTCTCCGATATCGGTCTTGGAAATGAAGGAGCGATAGATGCATACAGCTTTATAAATAAGCTTTGCAATGATTATGGCCTTGTGTCTGCTGATGTTACAGCTGATATTGCAAGAAGCAATTTCCAGAATGGACAGACTGCATTTTATATTGGTGGCCCCTGGGATATAGATGGCTTTGAATCCGCGGGAACAAACTTTGCGATAGCAAAGATGCCTACTTATAACGGGCAGGAGTTTGTAACACCTGTAGGAACACAGGTGAGTTTTGTAAGTAATCAGAGTTCAAAGCAGGACAAAGCGTGGGAACTTATCACATATATCATGGAAAATGGAGCATTGGAACTCTATGAATCCGGAGATAGAATCCCTGCACGACTTGCTGATCAGGAAATCAGCCAGATCAAGGATAATGAATTCACCAAGGCATTTATTGAACAGATAAACGTAGGTGAACCCATGCCTACCGTATCTGAAATGGGACAGCTCTGGGGAATTTACACGAACAATATCAGATCCATGTGGTCAGGTGAACTTACTTCTGAAGAAACAGGAGCAAATATCGTAACCCAGCTTAAAGAAGCTGTTGAACTAATGAATTCAGGGAAGTAACAGAATGAGAAAAAAGAATAATGCAAGGGCATATCCGTATCTGGCACCGGCACTTATCTCGATATTTGTAGTGACACTGATTCCTATAATATACACGGTTGTTCTTTCATTTACTAATTACAACATGTATCACCTTTCGGATTTTTCATTTGTTGGGGTTGAGAACTATGTTACTGTTCTTTCCGGCAGTATAAGGAATGTATTTTTTCCCGTTCTTGCCTGGACTGTATGCTTTGCAGTCATAAGTACCTTTGGTGCTTATTTTGCAGGACTGATACTGGCAATACTTTTGAACAATCCAAACATGAAGGAATCTAAAATTTACAGGGCAGTGCTCATCGTTCCATGGGCACTTCCCTCAACAATAGCTATTCTTGCTTGGCAGGGACTTTTAAACGAGCAGTATGGTGGAATCAATAATCTTCTGCATATGTTGGGAATAAACTTTAATATCCCATGGATGACAGACGCATTCTGGGCAAGGGTTGCAATAATAATCGTAAATGTATGGCTCGGATTTCCTTACATGATGAATGTCTGTCTTGGAGGGCTTCAGTCGATATCAAATGACTATTATGAAGCAGCCAGAATTGACGGGGCATCAAAATGGCAGTGTTTTAAGAGTATCACTTTCCCAATGGTATTCCATTTGTCAGTACCGCTCGTGATATCTTCATTTGCTGCAAACTTCAATAACTTTGGAAATATCTACATGATAACCCAGGGTGGTCCAGCCAGAGTTGATAACCAGTTTGCGGGTTATACGGATATCCTTGCAAGTACAACATATAAGATGACAACGTGGTCAAACAGGTATGAATTATCAGCTACATTCAGTGTTCTTATATTCCTTATCGTTGGAACATTTACACTTGCAAATATGCACTTTTCAGGACAGTTTAAGGAGGTGGACTGATGAATAAAGTATTATCTGCCTCAGAAAAACGAACATTGTGGATCAGCAGGATCGTCATATGGATTACCATAGTTGCGGTGCTGTTCCCTGCACTTTGGATAGTGATGTCCTCATTCTCAGCAGGAGACAGCTTCTTTCTATCATCACTGTTTCCTGAAAAATTCAGTATAGAGCATTACCGAGAATTATTTACAAATACTGATTTTGTGCTGTGGGTGTGGAATTCATTGAAGCTGTGCTTGATAGTTGCAGTGATACAGCTTGTCCTGACATCCCTTTCTGCATATGCATTTGCCAGAATGAGATTTACAGGAAGAAAATACGGGCTGATGTCACTTCTAATCCTGCAGGTATTCCCAAACAGCATGGCAGTCTCTGGATACTACATACTGATCTATAACTTTGGACTTGTAGACAGCAGCCTCGCCTTGATATTTGTACTGGCAGGGGGAAGCGCATTTAACATATGGCTGTTAAAATCCTACATAGATGGTATACCGATTGAACTTGATGAAGCGGCAATGGTTGACGGAGCAGGACAGTTTAAAGTGTTCTATGCCATTATTCTTCCGCTTGCAATGCCACAGCTTGTTGTTATATTCCTGTTCTCATTTATAGCAACATACAGTGAATATGTTATAACTTCTGTATTTTTGCAGACACCTGGAAAGATGACCCTTGCTCTTGGATTACAGTCATTTATCACTAACCAGTTTGCAGCACACTGGACACTATTCTCAGCAGCTGCAGTAATATCATCATTACCAATTATGATTGTCTTTATGGCACTTCAGAAGTTCATTCAAAACGGGCTAGTTGCAGGTGGTGTTAAAGGCTAATTGAGTAATTATGTACAGAAATAAAGTTATATTCTAAGGAGAAAGGATTTGATACAAAATGGCTTGATAAGAATCTGATGCTGATACTTTGCGGATCGGCGCTTAGCTTTATGGAGAAAAAGGTCCTTAGTGAAAAGAGTCCTGTTTTTGGAAGGAGAGACGCTCAGATTAAGCTTGAAGCATTTAATTACAGAGATTCAGCGCTATTTGTTCCGGATTACTCACCGGAAGATAAGGCTATATGCTACGGCGTAACAGGAGGAGTTGCAAAGTATCTGTCCCTGTTTGATCCTAAAAAGAGCCTTGATGATAATATCAAGCGTCTATTCTTTAATACTGATGGATATCTTTTTGAAGAAACAAAGAACCTTCTTACCCAGGAATTTGCTGATGTAACACTTGTAAATAACGTAATAGAGCAGGTAGCATCAGGAGAAAATGCCCTTAATATCATTGCATCCAAAGTAAAGGAAAAGGACCCGACAGTTCTCTATTCCCTTGAAAAGCTGATAGATGTAGGCCTTGTTGAAAAGAAAAAATGTATTACTGAGGAAAAGAACAGGAAAAAGACTCAGTATGTACTAAAGGATCATATGTTTAAGTTCTGGTATGAGTTTATTCCCAAGGCCATTAGCGTAATAGAGATGGGGCAGGGAGAACTCTACTATGAAAAGGCTGTAAAGCCAAAACTTCATGAATTCATGGGAAGTGTATTTGAAGAAATGTGTAGATACTATACTTTAGAGCAGGGAATCCAGGGAGCATTTGGATCATTCCTAACAGAGACCGGAACCTGGTGGGGCGTAGAGCAGCTTCAGGATGCGGAAGATAAGTGGTATCAGCAGGCAACAGATATAGATGTTGTTGGCATTTCCACAATAGACAAGACAGCAGTTATCGGTGAATGCAAGTTTAAGAATGAAAAGATCGATAAAGGAATATATGAAACCTTGATCGGAAGAGCAAGGCTCATTTCCGGTAAATATAATATAACAAAATATTTGCTGTTTTCACTTAGCGGATTTACAGACTGGTTTAATGATATAGATAAGACAAATCTCGTTCTTATCACAGTTGATGATATGTATAAGTAACATTTGCACCTGCCATTTTTTAGGAGGGATAAGTCATGACATTTGAAGAATTCAAAGCGCTTTATGGTCCTCAAGAACATCAGAAGGAAAAGAGAAAACAAATAAGTTCATCCCACAGTCTGGACGAAAAGACTGTGGGACTTTTATATCATAAAAGTTACTATCATAATAAGTGTAGAATCCCATTGATCTGATATGAGCATTGAAGCCTGAACACAGTTGCTGCGTCGTTTAGATCAATGTCTGTAATTTCTGTAATCTTGGTCATCCTGTAATTCATGGTGTTTCTATGTAGGAATAGTGCATCTGCAGTATCCTTTATGGAGCAGGACAGGCTCAGAAAGACCTTTAAGGTTTCAACAAGATCTGAGTCGTGCTCAAGGTCATAACGGTGAAGCTTATATAGAGCGGGATGTATATAGGACTGCAAAAGGCTTATATCCGATACATGGTTAAGAAGATGGTAAAATCTGTAGTCTTCATATCTGTGTACTTTAGACGGATTTCCAATTTGTTTCCCTATACGATATGCCTCCTGAGCATATTGGAAACTCTGAGGGAAAAGAGAAGCCGAATTAAACTCCGGGCTTATTCCTACATCCGATACATTTTTTAGAAGTTCATCGTTATTTTCTATGTCACCTATTATGCCGATATATGAAGAGATAACAACAACAAGTTCTCTGAAGATGAATATTGTGTTCCCGGGTATCATGGAGTCAAGAGTTCTTTTGATAAAAAAGAGCTCATGTCTTGAGTGATGGATTGGCTTTAATACCACACAAAACGTATGCTCAGGTAGTTTGGGCAGCATTTTCTCAGTACTCTTTAAATCTTCCTCACTTCCATCAAGAAGCTTAATATACATATCCGTATCGTCCTTTGCCAGATCCGGATATGTATTATGTATATTGATAAAAGCTGACAAAAATTCACTTATCTTTGGCAGATATGTCTTGTGAAATGATGTAAGACCACGGTTGTTATCGAGCAAAACAAGATATGCTACCGGCCTGTTTTCTATGAAAAGCTGTGAAGCCAGTTTCTCTTCTGTAGAGCTGGCGCATGTGACCTGAAAGCAGGCAGAAGTCTTGGGAAGACTCTGGGCAGGCATAAGCTCGTTCATCGCATTAATAAACTCAAAAGTGCAGGATCCTTTCTCTATATATCGCTGCCACAAAGGGTCAGTGATGGATACGGAAGTGGAGTGCGCAAGAACTTTAAATCCTAAGTCTGCAAGAACAATGGATCTGTCCAGGAAAAGGGCAGATTTGTTTATGAGCTCAGTTATGGAGATATTTTCCTTGGACAGCTCTTTCAGATGCCTGAATCTGCTCTCGTGGTCAGTGGCTCTGAAAAATGCAGAAGTAAGAGCGTTCATACAGTTCATCATCTCTTTATCTGTTGTATATATAAATGAGATATTTTCAGGAAGTCCTTTTGTTGTTGTGAGAATACAGGGGGATTTTTCAGTTTCTCTGATAGTATCAGTATCCACTTTTCCAATATAGAGGCACGAAGGATCATCTAATGGCATGCCATCAGATAAAAATGAAAAGTGCGTAAGTTCCGGATTTGAATTCCCTACGTTTATGCTGCAGTTGCAGCTTTTCTTCATTATTTCAGCTATTTCTTCAAAGTTCATAAAATCCATCTCCATTTGTGTTGTGCATCAAGCACAATATATGCTCATCTGTTTATGCAGGCAAAATCTAGACCATTATTTTATAGCCCAGTAAAATTATTGTATTCATGGATGTTCATGGATGCAACTCTAAATCGAAACATTGTTGTAGTCTATGCACAATAAGTAGCATTTATATGTTTAAAGGAGGTACTTATGGCTTACGAAAAATTGTTTAAAAGTGGGCGTATAGGGGGCGTGCGAATCAGGAACCGCACAGTAATGCCTGCGATGGGAGTTTCGCTGGCAGATCCAACAGGAGAAGCTAACGAGCACATTATCAGATACTACGAAGACCGTGCAAAAGGCGGTGTGGGTCTCATTATCACTGAAATCACAAGAGTAGATGAGGTAGAAGGTATTGGTACACCTAATCAGCTGGGAGCTACAGATTCCAGACATGTTCCTCATCTCGAGAGGCTTGCTGAACGTGTACACAAATATGGAACAAAAATCCTTGTTCAGCTTCAGCATCCAGGAAGGGAAAATAAATCATCCATGATAGGCGGCAGACAGATTGTTGCTCCTTCACCTGTTATGTGTAAGGTTACTAAGGAAATGCCAAGGGAGATGACAACAGAAGAGTGTTCAGCACTTGTAAAGAATTTTATCAAGGGTGCTGTCATCTGCCAGAAGGCCGGCATGGACGGAATCGAGCTTCACGCAGCTCATGGCTACCTTTTAAATGAATTCCTTTCTCCATATACAAATAAGAGAACGGACAGATATGGCGGATCTTTTGACAACAGAATAAGAATTCTTGAGGAGATAATCACAGGTATAAGATACATGTGTGGTCCCAGATTCCTTATTTCAGTGAGAATTTCAGCTGATGAATTTGTAGAAGGCGGATTAAAGCTTGAGGATACAATCAAGATTGCAAGAACACTTGAGAGCTTCGGCATCGACTGTATCAACGTTTCAAGCGGTATCTATGAATCTGCTACAACAATTATCGAGCCTTCTTCATATCCTCAGGGATGGAAGAAACATCTCGCATCCGCTATCAAGAAAAATGTAAAGATTCCGGTAATTGCAACAAATAACATCAAGGATCCTGAAGTTGCAGAAGCACTTCTTGAGGAGGGCGTTTGTGATTATATTGCTCTTGGCCGTGCTCATCTTGCTGATCCCGAATGGGCAAACAAGGCTAAGGAAGGCAGAGGCGATGAGATCAACAAGTGTATCGGATGTCTATACTGCTTCACTGCACTTTCAGACGGAGGACATATCAAATGTGCCGTTAACCCCAAGTGCGGAAGAGAAGTTGACTATAGCTGCGTAGAAAAGACTGGCAATGGCAGAAAGGTTGCTATCATAGGTGGAGGCCCTGCTGGAATGGTTTCAGCACTCACACTTAAGGAGAGAGGTTTTGAGCCTGTAATTTTTGAAAAGGCAGACTCTCTTGGCGGACAACTTAATATTGCAACAAAGCCTATCATGAAGGAAAAGCTTCAGGCTTATCTTGATTCTCTTGTTTGCAGAATCAAGAAAAACAACATCGAAGTCAGACTTAATACAGAAGGCACTGTAGATGCTGTAAAGGCACTTGATCCCACAGCTGTTTTTGTTGCGACAGGTGGAACACCTATCGTTCCAGGGCTTCCCGGAGTTGATGGAGCCAATGTTATCACTGCTGAAGAATATCTGATGGGCAAAAAGGAAGTAAAGGGTGACGTTGTAGTAATTGGCGGCGGTGTAACAGGTATGGAAACTGCTGAGACCATTGCAACAAGAGGCGGAAATAAAGTTACTCTTGTAGAGATGACAAAAGACATCGGAAGAGGTCTTTACCGCTCTGTGATCGCTGATTTCACCATCAGATTCGGAAAACTTGGTGTCAATGTCATGACAAGACAGCAGTTCATGTCTGCAGATGAAGAATCAGTTGTTGTAATGAATACAGTAACAAGACAGATGACAAAAATTCCTGCTGGTACAGTAGTTCTTGCACTTGGAGTACGCTCAAATGATGTATCAGCACAGTTTGAAGAGAACTTTGACAATGTAATAGTACTCGGCGATGCAAACTTCCCCGGAAGAATTGCGGAAGCTACAACAGATGCACTTGGCAGAGCATCAACACTGTAAAGGGGAGGTTTTCAGATGAAAGAATTCAAGAATAAAGTTGCACTGATAACCGGTGCAGCAAATGGTTTTGGTAAAGAATTTTTAAAAGAAGCATCAAGGAGAGGCATGCGCATCGCTGCTCTTGATATCGAAAAGGACGAAGTAGAAGCAGCTGCCAAGGAAGCAAAAGAGCTTGGAGCTGCAGAAATCTTCACTATCCAGGCAGATGTAACAAAGGTAGAAGACTGTGAGAGAGCGGTTGATGAAGTTATTGAAAAATTCGGCGCGATTGACCTTCTTATGAATAACGCAGGTGTTGTGGTTCCTGGTGATATCTGGGACACACCGGTTCGAGACTGGGAGTGGATCACACACGCTAACTTCCTTAGCCATGTTTACTTCATGCACAAGGTTATTCCGATCATGATGAAGCAGGGTACACACTGCAATATCGTGAACACATGCTCAGTAGCAGGACTTATCACTTCAAATGGAATGCCCGCTTATCACGCTACAAAGCATGCTGCAGTTGCACTTTCTGAAAGTGTTAGCTATGACCTTCAGGCAAAAGGCGCAGATATATCCGTTAGCATATATTGTCCGGGATTTGTTCAGACAGACCTTCACCATGCTGAAAGACACCGCCCTGAGCAGTACAAGGATGCATCTGATCCTTACTACACAAGCAAGGAATTCGCTATGGGTCAGAAAATAGCAGAGCAGGTTATTGTAACAGGTATGCCTATAGATTCTGTGGGAATGAGAGTATTTAATGCTATAGAAGAGGATCAGTTCTATATCCTTACTCACCCTATCTATACGACCCTTATCGGTAAACGTGTGACAGACATGCTTGCAGGAAAAGGACCAAACCTCATGGAACTTCGCGGAAAATAATCAAAGCAAAGGGCTGTCAAAATGATGGCCCTTTTTCTTTATATACCCAGGCAAAGAATATCCGCATTATTGATACCTTCATATGAAGAACTGCCTCGTGATCTTTTGCCCATAAGATTTAACCTCGCTGATTCTTCAACAAAATAGAGATTAACTTTCCAGATTTTAAAACAGGCTCTGTTCCAACAAAAAGATGGTACAGAGCCTGAAGTTTGTAATGAATTAAATATTTAACGCGGTTTTCAAAGAGTTGCCAGATTACTTCTTGTTTACAAGGTCCTTAAGAGCCTTACCAGCCTTGAATCTGGGAGCGATAGAAGCAGGAATCTTGATGGTAGCACCAGTCTGAGGGTTCTTACCAGTTCTAGCAGCTCTCTTTGTAGTCTCAAATGTACCAAAGCCAACAAGCTGAACCTTATCCTTTTTCTTGAGCTGTTTTGAAACTACATCAACGAAAGCCTTTAATGCCTTCTCTGTGTCCTTCTTGCTAAGACCAGTCTCTTTAGCCATAGCTTCAACGAGTTCTGTTTTGTTCATACTTTTTCACCTCCATAAGAATGTGTGTTGCGGGCTTATGCGCCCTGGTTGGTCACATTTTACGCCCTTCTTTGCATTTTGTGAATAAGTTTCCTTGATTTTATGTGGTTTAGTTCATCAATTGTTCATGGCTTCATTATTGTAAAACGCATACTACAACCTTAAAATTGTAAGTAATAATTCAGAAAAATGGAGACTTGAAATATGGTAGGATTGTCTGAAAAAGACTGGAAACTTTTTAGAAAGGACCTTCCTGAGTGGCAGGAAGCATATATGGGGAGGCTTGTTGAGGAATATAAGGAAATCCTGAACAGCGATAAGCTCCCATCTGATAAATACTGGGCACTTGAAGGGCGCATAAAGTCTGACAAGAGAAACCCCGGAGTTGTGATTACAGATATAAGCAGATCAAACTTTTATGATCACCTTGTCTCTCTCTTAAGATACAAGGTCATAACCATGGATGACCTTAAGGACTTCAGTGATGATACAAAAGATATAATAAAAAGGCTGATAGGATAATGAAAGATAACAGATACGCGAACATTATTGTATGCTATGGGGATGCTGACAGGGATATCCTGACAAAGCAGATAAAGATGTATAAGGAAAGATACCAGTCTAAGGTTGTACTGGTAATGGAATCTGAAGCTGACACCAAATGGCTAGATAAGCACAGTGAAATATTTGAAGAGACCATGAATAGGACAGAAGGGGTGAGCCTTCAGGATGATATTGTAAGTTATTGCAAAGCTCACCACTTATCTGAAAAAGAGACAATGCTTATAGCAGAATTTGGTGATACTGAACCTTTAACCGGGCTTGGATTTGAAGTTAAAAGCCCTGGTGCCATGGCAGAATCCTATAAAAAGGCGCTTGAGATGCTTGGAAATATGATAAAACCGAGGGTATAAATCATGTGGAAGATAAAACAGATTTTTGATGGTGATTACGGATGTGAAGAACTAAAGCAAGGGGAAGATCCCAAGCTCTCTGTAACGCTTATATCAGATGATGGAAAAGAAAAATATGTCCAGGCTACAGATAAATGGCTTACGGAAAAAGGGCTTGATGTTGGTTCTGTTTGGCCTGAAGAATAAAAATAAAGAGGTTTGGCATAAAAGGGGGAAGCATGGGACTTATCGAAATAGCCAGTGGGAATTCCGTATGGCTAGGCATGGATTACTATAACAGTAAGAAGGTAGAAGAAGTAGAAAAGACCAGTGTTACTACGATAGATGGCACAGTAAGGGGCGAAAATCTTTACAGGGTTCATGTTGATATATCACATCCAAGGAAATCCACCTGTACCTGTCCTTTTGCTGACGGAAGAAGAGTTGTCTGTAAGCACATGATAGCCCTATATTTCACAGCATATCCCAAAGCTGCAGAGGACTTTTTAAAGCAGGTAGAGGAATGGGAAAAGGAAGAAGAGGAGCTTGATGCCAAGGATTTTATCATAGACCGCCCCTGTGAAACAGAAGATGAAATGTAATAATACCAATTTATTAGAAAAATAATTCATAGCATCCGGAGGTACACATGAGTAGATTAAAAGATTTGAGGACATATATTGACAAGGAACTTGCTAACATTACTGACTCAGACAAAAGGACTAGCGCAACAGCTCATCTTTACGGCGTATCACTTGCGGCAACAATTCTCGCAAAGAAGCGCGGACTTAATGAGGAATTAGGTGCTATGTCAGGAATGCTTCACGATCTTCATGCATATAAGAGTGGGTCTTACGATGATCACGCCCATCTCGGAGCAGATCTGGCAAGAAAGGTCCTTGAAGAACTTAGCATCACTTCAAAAGAAGAAACTGATATCATTTGTTCTGCAATATATCATCACGATGATAAACTTGTGACAGATTCTCCGATGGATGAGCTTCTAAAAGATGCAGATGTTATCGACCATTGTTTTAAAGATTCATCGAAGCCTGTAAAAGAAAAAGAGCAGAAGAGATATGACGCTCTCTGCAAAGAATTGGGGCTGTAATCATTTCATGGAATATATAGATGTATACACAAGGGATGGAATCCCTACCGGAAAAATTAAAGAAAAACATGAAGCTAAGCTCCCCGGCGAGTATTACAGGCATGTACTAATCATAATGAAAACCGCGGCTTCTCCCACACCTGGAGAAGGTGAAGGTATGTACGTAGTACAGCAGCGCTCGCTTAAAGCCAGATATTATGCCGGTAAATGGGACATGACCGGTGGAGGGGTACGTTCTGGGGAAACACCTGGTGAAGCTGCAGTAAGGGAACTTTCTGAAGAACTGGGTATTGTCGTTAATCCACAGGATCTGAAACTTGCCTTTGACTACATAAAAGACTGGGATGATGGAACCGGGCTGTTAGCATCGGTATTTATGATACGTGTAGAAGTCCCTGAAAATGGCTTCTCATTTAATCATTATGAAGTAAATGATGTAAAAACAATGCCTTTTCATGAATTCTATAATCATGTGATGGATCACAATGATGAAGAAATGGGAAATGGGCTTAAGAAAATAGAGTTAGCTCTGTAATTTAATAAGATAGAAAAATAATTATGAAAAATGAGACATTCATAAAAGAAATATATGAACCGTATAATGAGGCATATGCCCTGCTTAAGATGATCAAGGATTGCGGGCATGATAATAGTGATGATCTGTGGGCAGAATTTGCCGTAAAGACAGAAGAATTTGTTAAAAAGCATGATACAGATATCGGACATTCAATAGCAAGGATGATAACTGATGTAGCTGACAGTGTAGCAGACATAAATGGTGAGGAAAGCTGATCAACAGACTGAAAGAATAGGTGGCAAAAGAATTTCGGAGATTCAATAAAACATATAAAGCGTAGGTGATGGATAATGCCATTTCAAATTATCAGGAATGATATTACAAAAGTAAAAGCAGATGCCATAGTGAACACAGCAAACCCGAAGGTTGCTATTGGAAGTGGCGTAGATACTGCTATATATAATGCTGCAGGAAGAGAAGCTGCAGAAAAAGTTGCAAATTTTCTGGAAGTGTTAAATCACTAAAAAATAATTAGCACTCTGCTTGACAGAGTGCTAATTTGGTGTTATACCATATATAGAACAAAGGAACAGAGAAGACCGTTAGGACTTATGAATTCCAATGATCTAAACCCTCCGTCCCAATGCTCAAAAATATATTTTTTTGATGCAAAGGAGGAAAAAATTATGTTAGCACCGAGTATTTTTGAAGAAAATCTATTTGACAATCTGTTTAATTTCCCTGATTTCAGAGAACTGAATAACATGGAGCGTAAGCTCTATGGAAGACATGCTGATAGGCTAATGAAGACTGATGTTAAGGAAGAAGATAATCAGTATGAAGTAAATGTAGATCTTCCAGGATTCAGTAAAGAGGACATTAGCCTTGAATTAAATGATGGATATCTTACCATCAGCGCTTCTAAGGACATGAATAATGACAAGAGTGATAAGAAGGGCAGGCTAATAAGACAGGAGCGGTACTCCGGATCCATGCAGCGTAGTTTCTATGTTGGAGAGCAGGTCACAGAAGATGATGTAAAAGCATCCTTCAAACACGGAGTTCTTACTCTGATGATTCCTAAGAAGGAACAGCCAAAGCTTCCTGAAAAGAAGCATATCCAGATAGCATGAAAAGATAAGGCATCTTCTCATAGATAAACTTCTACTAATCCTCCCGGAAATAGTACATTTCCGGGAGGATTTTTTAGGGGGTCATTTGTTATTTTGGGTTTTTTTAAGGTAATGCTTATATAAATCTCGCAGATCATCCCTTACATCAAGCATGGCATTAAGACCCAGATAAAATTCTTCAAAATCATTGCTCTCCCCATTGCTGATGCACCATTTGAGTTCATGGCCTGTAAAGAGGTGGGCAAGAGAATGGTACAGTATTTGGGGATCATTCATATTTCTTATTTCGCCTTTATTCTGGGCTTTTTTAATTATGAGTTCACCCATTCTGGTAAGTGAATCGCGCATGTCAAGGCTATGACGGTTATCCTGAAGATTTGCTATTATCATCTGACTGAAAAGATCATATCCAAAAGCAGTAGTATCTTCTATCAGTTTTGAGAAGATATACAAAAGCTGTTCTAATGAGGAATCAGTTTCTATGAAATGGTAAGGATCAGATATCAGTTCTTTTACTGTTGTATCATACAGATCCAGGACAAGCTCATCTTTAGAGCCTGCATATTTGTAAAAAGTCGGCTTCGTAATGCCACATGAATCACAGATGTCATTTATGGTGACACTGGAATATCCTTTTTTTCTTATAAGTTCTATTGCAGTATTTTTAATGGAATCTCTTGTAATTTGTTTCATATAAATTTACCTCGGTAAACATAAATTAACTATACAATAATATCATGCACTATTATAAGCGTCGATAGTAAAATATTTTTTATTTCGAAGCTCTTATACCGTAAGAAAAATTAATAAAAGTTGTCAGACAAATTTGTGTAAGGTGACAGAAATGCAGATTGGACACCATGTTTTATTGACACACATTTTTAATGACGTGATAATTTACGTATGGCAACTATATATTTACTTGTGTAAATATGCAAAAACATTTTTGGGTAGGAAAGGTAGGAGAAAAATGGATTATAAGGAATTGTTTACACCGTTTAAAATCGGGAACATGGAAGTCAAGAACCGCATCGGTATGAGCCCAATGGGCACAAACTCTGCATTTACTAATGGCAGAAAGGATGCACAGGAAATTGACTATTTTATAGAGAGAGCTAAGGGCGGTACAGGAATAATCTTCCTGGGATGCCAGATGCTTAATGAAAGACTTGCACAGGGTTCTATGGAGGGATATCTTGACAGTTTCACCGTTCTTCCGTCACTTACAGCAGTTTGTGATGGAGTTCACCGTTATGGTGCCAAGATTGTATGCCAGATAAGTCCCGGCACAGGACGAAATGCCTTCCCTGACACATTGGGCAATCCTCCAATTTCATCATCAGAGACCTCATCTGTATTTGACCCCAGTATTAAGTGCCATGCACTTACTAAAGATGAGATCAGGGAAATGATGGAAGAATTTAAGTTTGCAGCAGGACTGGCTAGGGATGCCGGCTTTGATGCAATAGAGATCCATGCGCACGCAGGATACCTTATCGATCAGTTTATGTCACCTGTATGGAACAAGAGAACTGATGAGTATGGCGGAAGTCCTGAGAACTGTGCTCGTTTCCCCGTTGAAATAGTTCAGGCAATGAAGAGTGTTGTTGGCGATAAGCTTCCTATCATTTTCAGAATATCATTAGATCACCGCTTTGAAGGTGGAAGAACGCTTGAAGATAGTATGAAACTCCTTAAAGTCCTGGAAGAAGGCGGCGTTGATGCATTTGATATCGATGCAGGTTGCTATGAGACTCTTGATTATATCTTCCCTCCGTCATATCTCGGAGAAGCATGCATGGCTTATGTATGCGAGGAAGCAAGAAAAACAGTTAATGTTCCGATATTCAACGCAGGAACACACAACCCGGATACAGCATTGGAACTCATTAAATCCGGCAACGCAGATTTTGCAAACTTTGGACGTGCGCTTATTGCTGATCCCGATATCTGCAATAAGCTTATTGAGGGAAGAGTAGAGGATATCCGTCCATGTCTTAGATGTAATGAATTCTGTATCGGACGAATCTGGAATAACCACACAAAGCTTTCCTGTGCGGTTAATGTTCAGGCTATGGAAGAAGAGCGCTTTAAGCTTACTAAGACAGAGAATCCCAAGAAAATTGTTATCATTGGTGGCGGTCCTGCCGGAATGGAAGCTGCACGTGTCGCTGCAACTGTGGGTCATAAGGTATCACTTTATGAAAAGTCCGATAAGCTTGGCGGAGTGATGGGCGATATCTGCACAGCTAAGTTCAAGACAAACATTAAGAAATTCACAAAGTATCTTACAGTACAGCTTGAAAAACTGGGTGTTGATATACATCTTGGCACAGAAGTTAAGGGTGATGAAGCATTCCTTTCTGATTGCGATAACATCATTATAGGATCAGGAGCAGCGCCTTTTGTTCCTCCGATACATGGAATAGATGGCAGCAATGTGGTTACTATTTTGGATGCACATAAGGATCAGTCCAGGATCAAGGGTGATAACATTGTAATCTGCGGTGGTGGACTTTCAGGTCTTGATGGAGCCCTTGAGATGGCTTCTGAGCTTGGAAAGAAAGTTACCATTGTTGAGATGCTTCCTGAATGTGGAAAGGATGTAATGTTCATCAATAAGATAACACTTTTCCAGAAGCTTGCTGAAAATGGGGTAGAGATGAAGACCGATTCAAAAGTTGTTTCCATCTCATCTGATGCAGTTACTATTGAGAAAGCAGACGGTTCAAGGGAAGAAATAAAGGCAGATACTGTTATTGCAGCATTTGGAATGAGACCTGTAAGAGATGTTGCCGAAAAGATCAGGGATAAATATCCTACAAAGACAAGAATCATTGGTGACAGCATGAAACTCGGCAAGATTGGTGATGCTGTAAGAGAAGGATTCTATGCAGGTTCAAGTCTTTGATTTGAATGCGGAATTTCTTTTGATAGTTCCCTTTCAATATCAACCGTTTTTGACGATTTTACTAATGGTCAAAGCTAACTTTAAAAGCTAAAATTTATTTACTTGAAGAGATTTAAAGATTCTTCAGATAATAGAGGCCAGGCGGTGCTGTGGGAATACCCATGGTATTGTCTGGTCTCGCCAATTAATCCGGAGTGCCATATAATTAGAAAAGAGTAATATACAGGCAGGAGATATATCGTGGCAAGAGAACTGACTGATGAAGAAAAGAGAACATATGACCTTATGCTGGAGGGTGCAAAACAGCTCAATATCTTCGGAGAAGAAGAGGAGCTTGATGCAAAGGATTTTATCATTTATCCATCAGATTATAATGAAGCGGAGATATCGTTATGAACAAAAAAATACTAGTAATATCAGATTCACATGGATATCCGGGATTTGCAAAAAAAGCCATTGAAAAGGAATCTCCCTTTGATTTTCTTGTTCACTGCGGTGATATCCAGGATTCTATTTCCTCCATAACAGGAGATGATCCATCCTATGAAGTAAAGATAGTCCGCGGCAACTGTGACTTTGGAAACAGTCTTCCACTTAACGAGGAATTCAAGGCTGGCTTCTTAAACGTATGGGTAACACATGGAAATGCCTACAACGTCAAATATGAGGAAAGTCTTAAGACTTTGAAAGAAGCTGCTAAATCGAGATGCGCTGATCTTGTCCTCTTTGGTCACAGCCACTTTGCAGAGATTGTGAAGGACAAAGAAAATAATATCACTCTTGTAAATCCGGGAAGCATCTGTTATCCGCAGGTTACAGGCGATAAAGCTACATATGCAGTTATTACTGTTACTGATGATTACGAGATAATACCGGAGATTAAAGAAATAGAAGAATCCTTATAACCCCAAAGCACCGACACCGGGACCCACAGTGACGGTACCTTAAAGGTTTTCTTTAGTATAAATTTTAAGGGTCCTCCTTCTATGCTTATATAGTAGCAGGGGAAGAGTGAAAATAAATTAACCAGTTTGGAAAATTGATATTTTTTATCTTGCCTGTTTTGATAATATCTATGCGACAGATAATGAATATAGATATTAATGAAGCAGCAATAAAGAAAGATAAACACACATAATTTGCGAAGCTATGTATATAAACATTGAATATATTATTATATAATTGCATTATCATAAATGGCGAAACTAATAAGACAATATAAGACGTTGTCATGTCCATTTATAGTAACATTTAGACGTATTCCTATGATATTTGTAGGGGGTCGCTCATGAGATATAAGATAATTATTTCTACAATCTTATTGCTTTCACTCACATTTAATTCATTTACCGTTTGTGCTGAGAATAACAGATACACAGTGGCAGACGATATCACTTATGAATCCGATAGTAAAGTACTAACTCCTGGAGAAGCAGGGGGATTACAAGTAGGGAACTCGCAGACTTCAATGCGAGTATTTGGTGAGGAAAAGTTTGCATATCCGAAAGGCCATGGGTTTGCTGCAGAACGAGGAAATAATCTCTATGATCGAATGCACGGTATTAATGCAAAGGTTATTGGAGATAATAATACGCCTAACGGTGCAGATCGTATTATTGTCAAAGGGACAGAACATACTCTTATTCAGACCAAGTATTGTAAAACAGCTACTAGAACAATAAATGCCTGTTTTGATAAAAATGGGATTTTTCGTTATGTGGATAAAAACAATAAACCTATGAAGATTGAGGTACCTGCTGATCAATATGATCAGGCGATAAATATCATGAAAGACAAGATAAGAAATAATCAGGTACCAGGAGTGACAGATCCAGAAAAGGCTACAGAGATAGTAAAGAAAGGAAATTTAACATATAAACAGGCAGTCAATTTGGCGAAGCCAATGACCGTAGAGTCTTTAAAATATGATGCAGCAAGTGGAGCTGTAACTGCATTATCAGCATTTGGAATTAGTGCTGTTTTAACATATGCAGCTAATAGACACTATGGTGTAGAAAAGAAAGAGGCTATTCAGAGTGCTGCTGTGAGTGGAATTAAGACAGGTGGAGTAGTCTTTGTCACATCAATTGTGGCAAGTCAGCTTTCAAAATCAGGTTTAAATCATGCCTTAATGCCTGCATCATATGCTATTGTCGATGCCCTCGGACCAAAGGGAATACAAGTTTTAGCAAGTACCGCGCCAGGAGCAACAGGCTCAGCAAGAACAGTTGCTGCGGGAGTTGTTAGAAATAATCTGATAGTAGGCGGAGTGACTTTCGTTGTATTATCTGTTCCTGAGGTGGTAGAGCTATTTAGAGGAAGGATTTCTGGTGCACAACTTGCAAAAAATGTTGCTACGATAGGTGGAGGTGTTGCTGGAGGTGTTGCTGGAGGGCTAGGTGGTGCCGCTATTGGTAGCGCTATCGCACCTGGTCCTGGTACGGTTGTAGGTGGAGTTATAGGTGGAGTTGCTGGCGGTGTTGGTGTAGGATTAGGAACCGACGCGTTGATCAATCATTTTTCTGAGAGCGATGGAGATCAGATGGTTGAAATCATTCAGGAAGAATTTACTACTCTTGGCAATGAATATCTTCTTACAGAAGAAGAAGCAAACATGGTAGTGGACCAACTAAGTCCAATGCTTGATGGAAACAGAGTAAAAGATATGTTTGCTAGTGAAGACAGGCATGAATATGCCAGAAGCATGATAGAACCATTGATGATAGACGTAGCAAATAAACGTGATAAAATTTATTTACCTACTGAAGATGAAATGGCTGAAGAATTGGCAGTAGTGCTTAAAGACGTAGCGTTTGTTCATTGATAAGGGAGCGTAAGATGATGGATTTGACTCAAGTTTTATTCGATACAGTGAAAGAATATGGCGCGAGCAGGGCAACAGGGAAAGATATGGAAAACGTGAATGTCTTTCGGAAAAAAGTAGAGGAAAGAATCACCAAGGATGGTAACTATACTATGCTTGCGTTAAGAGATGCAATATATACAGTTGGTGACATATTATATGAGGATGTTACAGCAGAAACATATAAGATATTAATTCCTCTTGGTAATCCCAACTTAAAATCTGCATTAGCAGTGGCACGTATTGAAGATGGTAATGTACATTTATGTGCCTATGCCAAAGAAGGACTGATTAATCAACATATGGCAAGAAAAGCAGCAAATAAATTCATGAAGGCTTTGGATACATGATGAAAGCACCCCTTCAATCAATGGAGGGGTGTAAGTTTTTACTAATCGAGGTAGGTAAATTCATTTGCTATATCCAGCGTTAAATTTACTTGTTGATCATGAGTTAATTTTTTTGATGTGCGAATCAAAATAGATCCGACTATATAGCGTGATCCTGGATTAAGCAGGGTATCATCATATGCGCTTAAATCCTTTTCTCGGTTTTGAGCATCGCGGTTAGTTTCATATACTTCAATGGCTCCACCAGCAACAGTACCCTTATCAACAATATCAGAACCTTCTATTGAATCTGGATCTATATAGGAAACCGTAAAGTATACACAAGAGGTATACCACCCTGGTTTTCCTAGATGTTCATTCGGATCATGATCCAGTGTAACAGCTTGCATTCCGGTAATCGATGAAACTCTGCCTAATCGCTCGGTTATAAAGGATTCTTTTGGGGCTGTCACTTGCTCAAGTACTTCTATACTGTCCAGGTATTCTCCTGCCAATTTTATTAAATTATCAGCTACAGTAGTATTGTCGGGTATTACGGGTAACGTATTCATATTTTGTTGAATAGTCTGTATTTCTTCTGATAAAGCTGAAATATCATCATTTACTTTGGCGTTTTCATCTAAGATAGTTGCTAGTTCTAATTCTTCAGGCGCTGTATTTCCAATAAAAGCTGATGCCATAGGTGCTTTTGAAAATGTTCGTGGAGGGACATCAGTAAAATGATTTCGGGAATCTCGAAGAGCATTTCTTAGTTGTATCCTTGTATTTAAGTCATAGGGAGTACGTTCATCCTCAATAGCAGCCTGGGCTGCACGTATGCCATCATCCAATATATTGTTTTGTTTGGTTAGTTGATCAATAGTCGAATTATACTCTGATACAAATACATTGTACTCAGAAATCATCTGATTGTATTCCTTAATAAGGGAATAGTAATCATCTAATGATTCTGCTTTTTTATTGTTTTCAATCTCTTCTTCTGTTGGCTCGTTAGATTCAGCTGGAGCTTCGGAGGTTTCATTATTATCGGTAAGTGGAGAAGTGGCTTCAATATCATTGCTATTATCAGCTATTTGTCCATCATCTTCCAAAGAAGATTCTTCTGTATATGAATCGTCGTTTTTCGATATCGGTTTAGAAATTATGCCAATAACAAAAACTACAAATAATAAGAATATTAGTATTACAACACTCCACAATTGTATTTTTTTAGGATTGTTATATAGCTTTGTATGTATAGAAAAAGGATCCTTTTGATGTTTATCTTCACTATTCATAATAATCGATATCCTATCATTAGGTTTTTACAAATTGATTTATTTATGAATATTATAAAGTTTCTTTATGTGAATATGTATAAATATCAGGTAAAAAATAAAATAAATTATATTAAGCGTGAATAATAAAATATTTTGAAAGCAACCCAATGGACATTAATTGTCCATTGGGTTTTGTAAACTATAGATATAAAGAGTTGAACATTAGGCAGGTTGAAAAATATGTATCATCCAATCAAAGAAAAAAACATGAAGGAATTAGCAGATTATCAGAGAAATCTTTGGAGAAAGCCAAAGCTTACATATCTGTTCTTCGAACTGACAGACAGATGTAATCTCAACTGTATGCATTGTGGGAGCAAATGTCTTAGTACAAATGCAACATATCTTGATCTTCAGATAATCATCAGGACTGCCCACAGATGACAGTATCATGACTATAGCAATATCAAGAGCGTTGTATGATTTTGTAGGCACTCCTATCGACAGTACAGACCGTGAAAAAGAATTATATGACGCCTGTGAAAAGTACATGGTTTTATATGGAAAAAAATATCCTGATGTCGGTTATGGCGGTAGATTTATGAAATGGCTAAAGGATTCCAAAAGGAAGCCTTATGAGAGTTATGGTAATGGATCAGCTATGAGGGTATCTCCGGTTGGATGGTTCTGCGATTCTCTTGAAGATACACTAAAGGTTGCGAAGATTACTGCGTTACCTTCACATAATCATCCGGAAGGTATAAAGGGAGCACAGGCTATTGCAGCAGGTATCTATCTTTTAAGAACTGGAAAGACAAAAGATGAGGTAAAGCAGTATATATCCTCAACCTTTGGATATGATTTGGATAGAACCATTGATGAAATACGACAAACATATACATTCCATGTATCATGCCAGAAATCAGTACCGGAAGCTATCATAGCATTTCTTGAAGGAACATCCTATGAGGACGTCGTTAGAAACGCAGTATCAATCGGCGGCGACAGTGACACCATAGCATGCATGGCCGGAGCTCTTGCAGAAGCCATCTATCCTATTCCGGAGGAGATCAGGAATAGTGCCGCGGATAATATATCTAGATATCATATGATAACAAACAGCGATTTTGTCTACTACAATTCCGTTGTTATGCCAAAGAAAACCGGTGATTTAGCTGGTCAGTCATTTGAATTGTGGACATAAACAATAGTATTGTCGTATCACAAGAAAGGAAGGTGCAGTATGAAGTTATTTTTCCAAAGTTCATCAAACTCAAAGCAAATAGGACCAGTAAATATGAAATCGCAGATAATCAAAACAAATATACCATCGGCATTGACATCTCACGGTTTTAACCTGAAAAGTTTTAAGGTACATCAATTTCAGACCAAATCCGGTGATTTGACAATGATTTTTAGAAAGTTCTAAGAACACCTTCGTAATTTAATCATCATGTGGTTGTTTATTCTTTTTTAATAAATATTACCTGTGATTTTTATAATAAAAAAATGGACGGTGTTATAATTGGAAGTGGGGATTCCATGTGGGATTCCCGCTTTTTTTATATCATAAGAAAAAGTGGCAAAGGTCATAATGTGTCCAATCTAATTGCTATCATTAAGACAAAAAAACAGGTGAATATATGTTAGAAGAACGAGAGGGAAAAAGTAGCCGGGCATTATCAATTTATTCAAGGCTCATGAATGGCAGAATCATCTATAAAACCGAGGAAGCAGAACGCTTTGGGGTATCAGAAAAGAGTATTCAAAGAGATATCGAGCAGATAAGACTGTTTCTCGATAACCAAGCTGTTACTGATGGCATTCCTAACAATCTGATTTATGACTACTCCATAAAAGGATACCGGATTGAACAAGCTGATAACCTAAAGCTGACAAATGATGAAATCCTTGCAATTTGTAAGATTATTTTGAGCAGTAGAGCCTTTTCCAAAAAAGAAATGGGTAACATTCTTGACCGGCTAATAGAGTGTTGCGTCCCAATAAAAAATCAGAAACTTGTAACAGATCTGATGAGGAATGAGCGTTTCCATTATGTTGAACTAACTCATAAGCAGAAGGTGCTTGATAAGATGATGCTTCTTGGAAATGCTATTCACTCACAATTTCTGATTGAGTTTGACTACCAGGGAATACAAGGACACTCCCCGAAGCACAGAGTGGTAGAACCATTGGCCATACTGTTTTCAGAGTTCTATTTTTACCTTGCCGGGCGAATCCAAAATATTGATAAAGACAAAGCATTTGCAGAGCCCAATGACGCCTACCCAACTATTTATCGTATTGATCGGATAAAGAAGCTGACAATAAGTGAGGAGCATTTCTCAACTCCTTACAGAGATAAATTTGAGGAAGGTGAGTACCGGAAGAGAATCCAATTTATGTATGGCGGTAAATTGCGAAAGGTTAAATTCGAATATACCGGCTATTCTGTGGATGCTGTTCTGGACAAACTTCCCACCGCAAAAATATTAAGTGAGGATGAGGGAAAGTACCTTATAGAAGCAGAAGTATTTGGTGATGGGATAGATATGTGGTTAAGAAGTCAGGGCGAAAAAGTCAAAGTTGTTTAGTAGATAATTGATGACGAAGATTCATGATTTGATCAATAAAAGAGCATCTTGATTTTGGGAATCAATAGTAATCGTTAAAAAATAGTCTTACTAGGAGGCAAAATAATGAACATTGAAGATCTGCTTGGTATTTTAAATGAATGTGCAAATCAAAATAGTGAAGTTGATAGTTGGCTATTATTTGATAAAAGATGGGATGCAGATAAAAAGCTTGTTGAATATTTTGATAAGCATAAACTGTCTACAGAAGGACTGCTATGCGTTGTGAGTGGAAAGGATCCAGTACTATTTTATGACAGTTTCTGTTTATACAATAGTGTGAAAGTAGAATATGATTCAGTGTTACTTTGTGGTAGTGTATGGGACTATAGAATCAATAGCACGGACAATAAGCATTTTTATATTATCACCAAAAATCAAACACATAGAGGTGAAACCAATAATGATAACGTTAGATATTTAAAAACTGTTTTACAAAGAATTGTTGAGAAAAGAATTGAAAATTATTATGCTTCCGGAATTGAGTACTATGACGATTTGTATACACAGGTTCTTAGAGTAGATGATTTTTGGGGCAGAACCCTTTGTGTGGATTTGGCAAAGGAAGTTAGTGAAAAGTATAGATCCATTTTTGCAGCTCTGAAAATAATGAGTGCAGCGTATGCCTTAAATAAGAAGAAGCCTGGACTATTAGTTAAGATAGAACAAGCAGCTGAAAATATTGCAGTGTTACAAAAACTGAGACTTGATAGTAATGCAACGGCTTGTGAAAAAATGGATGATTATCTTCAGGAAGGGCAGGACAAAAACTATTATATGGCATTTGTAGTCCATTGCTTGAGTTGGATTGACTATTTTAATGAAGCCGAAAAATACAATTTGGATAAAAATCATAAAGAAAAAATGGAGGTTTCCGAATTTCAAAAGAATAAGTTCAGAAAAGTATATAAAAAACTATATGATGGTCTTTTGAAAAATGTTGAATATTTATCATTGCCAGATTTTGTAGAAAACTATCAGCGTATTCAACCTATTATAAAGCGTTATTCTATATATAGTAGCACATATATGTGTGTCGAAATGTGCTACTTTTTTACAAAAAATCAATTCTTTAAAGATGCTATAGAAGCCAGAAAATGGTTTTCATTAGTTCAAGATAGTGATGAGCGATTTAGGAATTCGCATTATGGAGAGGTTGCCTTTAACATCTCTGTGCTTTATAGAGATGGACTTGGTGGTGTAAATAAGTCTGAAAATGAGCAGGAAAAGTATTTAAAGGAAAGTGCTAGCATGGATTTTGCAAAAGCTTATGGGGAGTTATCGCGATTGTACCATAGAAATGGAAATGAAGATGAAGCAAGAAAATTCTCCAAATTAGCAATCGAAAAGGGCGTTGGTAAAGAGGGCGTTTATAGACCAAAAAAGGATTGGGATGCTATTTATGTAGGAGCTAATAAGATTCTTGATGTTACAGGAAGAGGTGTTAGTCAAGTAGTCGAAGCAGTAGGAAGCGCTGGAAAAGCGGGAGCAGATGTTGTTGGAGCAGTATTTGATGGACTTTCAAGATATATGGATTCAAAGAAAGAAAAAGTTCAAAATGAAGCAGATATTAATCGAATTCATAGAGAAGAAGAGCTGGATAAATTGAAGCACGAACAGGATGTAGGCGGGCAAAAAGCTGTTAACGAGAGACAAAGAAAACGTGGGTATAAAGATGCAAAAAGAAAGAAGTGATGGGTACTATAAATCTGCAACATATAAAACAAAGTCATGGGAAGGGGAAAAGTATGAGACTATAGAATGGGAAGTGGAACAATATGTCTCATCAATCTATTCCAGATTAAATATTAGTGACGTAAACGATAGAACAATAAAAACGATTGAGAAGGATTTTGAAAAAAAGACGAGTATTATAAACAAAAGAGATTTATCTATTCTATCGTTGGCAACTGCGATTATGGTTGCTAAAGGGATTTTATTCCAATTCTATGCTGAAGCAAAAGGGTATGGACAAAAGATTGATACTACAAAAAGGCTTGATCATAATGATAAGGCTATTACTGATAAGCACCGAAAATCTAATGATTTATTTAGAGACAAGAACGTGCAAAAACACGGTACTGGAGATTGGATAAACCTAGTTTATCAAACTCCCCCATATGATATTACTAAAGGATCACCTTTGATTGGTAGAAATATGGAAGGTGGTTATCATCGAGTCCATACCTTGGGGCACGATCCTGTCCTTGGTTGGATTTTTGGAACAGCCAATATTTTAACTGATACGATTACTTTTGAAGATTTCGCATCATATAGAGTTACCCGTAAACCTATGCGCATAACTAATGAACATGTCCCAATACCTATTCTTTTTAAAGATTCATATGATTTAATAATGGAGGATAAGATGTACTTGGCTGCCGCATTATTTGCGGAAGGAGCACATCTTGCATCGGATAGATATACTAAACTTGGATTACCTGTTCCGCTTTTAGAAGCATTTAACCCAGAATTTGCAAGTGCATTGTATAAAAGTCAATATGATGAATTATGCCTACAACGAGATATTTCTATTATTGGTCAATCGGCTTCATTTGCTTGTATAGTAAATATGATAGTAGGGCTTATCCATGGATTATTTTATAACGAGAAAAAAGATCATAGCCGTGAGCTATATGAGGTTCGCACTCGAAAAATCCTTAGCATTTCAAATACGATAGGTACAGCTAGTAATATAGTTGCTACTATTGTTGAACAGAAGCCAACTGCGCTTGATATAGGTGGTTTATTAGTTACTATAAGTAGATTGTTCACTGACATAAGATTTATTACTAAAGTAAGAGAAGAATACTTACGTGAAAATAAATAATACGGTTAATAGTATGGATACGTCAAAGAAAGAGATTCAAGAGATTTTTGATAAGTATAATGTAGTTTGTTCAAAAGATACATCATTGGATAAAAATATGTGCTGGTTGATTGAAAATTTGAAGAAAACCATTCCTTTTGAAAGACCTGATGCTTATATTGTTAGAGGTAATACTGTATTTTGTGTAGAACATTTTAGGGTATCTCAATATCCCCATGATAATAGGGGAGATATTGAAAAAATGGTTGAAGGTAAAAAAAGAGAACGACAAATAAAAGGCACATTAAAAGAAGATAGAAAATATATCCTTGATCCTAATATTACAAATTTAGTTAATTCTATCAAGGTAGGCTTGAATGTACATATGAAAAATGCGGATATTTATAAAGAACGTGTAAGAGAAATTATTATAGATTGTGATGTATGTTCATACCGAAACGTAGTTTTACTAGAAGATACATCAATACAAGCTGCTTATGTTAGGAAGCATGATACCTCGCCACGAAGCCCCCTTTTGTTTGATATGATTGGAGATATTATTTTAGAGTATAAAAAAGAACTCTGGGGGATAATCTATATAGGAGGTAATGAAAAAGATAAAATAGTCTCAGGATATTTGATAGATGAATTAGATGATTTAAAAAATATGAATAAGCGGCTAAAAATATTGGAATACAAAACGATGCATAGTGAAGAAACGGAACTTGTATCAAAGGATAATAAAGATGATGATTTACAATCTATTACTATAAGACTATATTGAAGAGAAGGGAAGAATTTCTTATCGCGGATGAAATATAGTAAAAATGCTGCCGCCGAGGTATACTCTGACGACAACATTTTTTTAAAAAGAAATTATCAGATTGCATCTGCAAATCTATAGGCGTCCGTATCGCTCGCAAGTCTCTTGTAAGCCAACGGCTGTCTGTCTTTAATTCCCTGAAGGCCGATGAAGGAGTTTACCTTATAGCTGTAAACACTCTTCTCGATATCTTCAAACTCAGCATAGGCAATGTAGATGTATTTATAACTACAAGCCACCCAACACCAACTTATAAGGGGGAATATTTTATAATAGAATGTTTTCCTATAAGAGTTCGCATTCGTTCTGACAAATACAACTTCAAAGAATAGACTTAATATAAATGTAATATAAAAGGCGAATTGACATTTATACTTTGTATGATAAAATACTATTAATAATCAAGTTCGCCTTAAAGCTGATAAATACTAGGGTTTGAACTTTTTTCTAGTATATAAATGTGCGTTATATCGTGTATATCTACATGTTATTTCGTTAAATTAGGATTTAACGAAGTGATAATATGTCGAACTGGTGTTCACTGCTATTTCACTGACTTTATCACAATTTTTGAAAAACTTAACGCGACTTTTGAGCCTCCTGGTGAGGTAAAAAGTCGCGTTTACTATTTCAAAATACCTCCTGCCTGAGCTGTTACCCGAATTCGGAATATCAATCAGATATTAAATGTAGCTCCAAAAGCAATCACAAGCGGTCTGTCATTGTTTCTGGCTGACAGCTTTTCCATACACCATTCGTATTTCCTGCGGAAAGCTTCATCTCTCTGCTTTTTTATAATCTCTGGCCTTCTTGTATCCTGTACATCATGAAATCTCATATCTGACCTCCTGCATCTAAAAATCATTTTTCGTTGCTTTGTTGTCAGATTAACCTAAAACAGTAAAATATACATATACGAGAAAGCTCACAACCATGGGCTTTCTTTTTTTTCACATTTTACATTACTCTCCATTTAGGTTAAATTTTTAAAGCTAAAAATCGTAAAAAGCCGTACCATTTAAGCTATTTTTGTAAAAAGCCGTAATTTTAAAGATAAAAGTGTAAAAAGTCGAATATGAGTGCCAAGGATATAATTATGCCGATAATATTATCGTTATATAAACTTAATTTTATCGATAGGAGGTGCACTAAAAATGTATCGATACGAGGAACCTATTTTCAGGCTGAGAAGTTCAAGCTATGGCAGTAACTATTGGGTATTTCACAGCAGAAAACTTCGGAGAAGAGTAGCAGTATTTTCTAACCTTGAATATGAGAATATTCTTACTCTTGAGATGAATCCTGATGTGGAGTGGTACTGTGAATATCCTTTGGAAACTACTGTCTATATAGGAGGGAAGGAGTCAAAGGTTCTGTTCAATGCATGGGTAAAATATAAAGACGGAACAGAAGAATATCAAGGTGTTGCATATCTTTGCAGTTCTGATGATAGTAAGGATCATGTGAAGGTTGCCTGCCAGTCGGCGTGGTGCTTACAGAATGATGTCAATTTTGTATTCCGAAACGAAAAGAATATTGAAATAGGACCTTTCTATATCCGAAATATATCGCTTCTTGCAGCCAGGGCCAGAAGATTCACAGCTTGTGGATTAAATGCAGACAGGATCTTCCTAAGTTTTATCCAGGCAAAAAGGCATATATGTATCGGTGAACTTGAAAAGATGGGGCGCCTAGAAAAGTACAGAGCGCTGGATTATATTTCAGATCTGTACTATAGAGGATTGGTCACACTGAGCAATATGAATACAGACTGCATCTCTGCAGATACGGAGGTGATCTCCATTGGCTAATAAAAAATATAATATCGAAGAACTCCGCCAGGCAAGGAGCATGTGGACTGAACCGCTTATCAGTACTGTCCCTGAATCTAAAAGAAGTAGGTATATGCTAAATAAGCAGGCTGTAGATATGTACATAGATGGCGAATCTGTAAAAAAGATTACTGAAATGACAGGTATCCCCGGTTCGAGAATGGTATCGCTGATAGAAAGATGTCTTTCTTCAAATGATGCAGGGAATATTCTTGGATATCACGGTCTTTTAACAGGAAGTAAACCCTTTAGAGAAACGAGATCAGGACATGGCAGAGAGTTTGATCAGCTTCTGGAGAAGTATCCTCAATTGAAAGAGTTCATAATAGGGTGTTATTTTGGTGACAGGAAATATACGCTTGTCAGGAACATGAACATAACATCACTTCACAGGTTATTTCTTAAAGAATGCCGCAATCTTGGCATCACAGAGTGGCAGTACCCATTTACTACAGAAAACCGTGGATATGTCAGCATGTGTGCCTACGTCCATAAACTTGAAGCTGATAACATTTCTTTAAATGCCAGAAGATTTGATAAAAATACTGCCCAGAAGCTTGCGTCTACAGGGATTGGGCACAGGCTTACAGTCAATCCGGTGGCTCCTTTTGCTACAGTACAGATTGACGGCCACATCATAGATATCGAATATGTAATTGATGTACCCAATACAGACGGCACTGTTAGCAAGGTTGTTGCTACAAGGGCGTGGTTAATAGCCGTGATAGATATAGCAACAAGATGTATCCTTGGATATTCCCTTTCTCAGGAATTTAATTACGACCAGTATGATGTCATGGATGCTATTAAAAATGCCATCATACCGAAAACTCTGCTGGATCTGACCATCGAAGGACTTCAGTATCCATCTAATGGCGGTTTCTATTCAACCGCGTTTTCTGATTTCAAATATGCAGTCTTTGATTCAATAATGCTGGATAATGCAAAATCGCATCTGTCAGCATACACGGTAGGAAAACTTGTAGATGAGCTTGGCTGCTGCGTTAACTATGGATCTGTTGCAACTCCCGAAACAAGAGGAATTGTTGAAAGATTTTTCGGAACGCTAGAGTCCAGAGGATTCCATATGCTGCCATCAACAACCGGGTCAGATACCAAAGATCCTGTCAGAAAAAACCCTGAAAAAAATGCAATAAAATATGATGTCACATATGAACAGATGACTGAACTGATAGATGTTCTCATAGCTGAGTATAATAACACACCCCATAAAGGGGTAGATGGACTTTCACCCTTAGAGTGCATGAGCTGCAAACTGTTTCAAGCAGGGCTTTACCCATATGTGGCTGACGAAGATATGATCATATCAGTCATAGAACGTCTGAACATGAGGATGGACAAACGCACTGTCAGAGGTAGGGCAGCACATGGCAAACACGCATATATTCAGTTTATGGGTACTGAGTATCGTAGCAAGATACTCTCTGCCACTGAACTCTACCTTGGACAGTCACTGACCATCCTTTATGACCCCAGGGATATTTCCAGTATTGAGGCATATGATCAGGATGGCAGATATATAGACACGCTTAAGGCAAGTGGGGAATTCGGTACAAAATCACATTCCGTCAGGACGAGAAAGAATGCCCTGAAGCTTGCCAGAGAGCGTGGGAGATCAAAACTAATATTTGATACACCGATAGATGCATATATATCAAGCCTTGATGTCAAAGGAAAGAAAAGCCGGAGAAACGCTACCAGGGCAGATATAGTCAGACGTGAGATTAGCAAGGGCATAGCAGCAGAACAGCAAAGTGATAATACATTTAACCTGGAGACTGTACGTAAAAAACAGGAAACTGGGGCTGTACTAAGATATGAAGATATTAAAGGTCTTTCACCGGAAGACCTTTATACGTTGATGTTCCAAAGCAGAAAGGAGGGTTAATGCGTGTATTCTACAAAAGAAGCTGTATCAGCTAATAATATATCAGAACAGTTCATATCACAGATGACTATCCGCTATCTTACTTCCCGTAAGCTTGTATTTCCGACTAAGAGCATCCTTGATGAAGAACGGAGAATCAATTCATGGCTCGGCATAGGAGCTTGTGGGAGTATTACTTATGGAAGAGCCAGGATAGGCAAGACGGTGTGCATGAACTATGTAGCTGAATCCATAAGAAATCAATATGGGAGCCGTGAAATGGTCATTATATGGAATGTGACTGACCACCCCGAAACTGAGAGAAACTTCTATGCCTCGATACTTATGGCTATGGGCTATGAATGTCCCAGATACAGTACCGCACTAATACTAAAAGAACGAGTTCTTAATGAACTTATATTACGTGCTCACGAGACCCCCTTTAAGAAAGCAGTCATGTTCATTGATGAAGCATGGAAACTAAGGGAAAAGGATTTTTACTGGCTTATGGATTTATATAACAATCTTAGCGGAAAATATATCCAGTTATCTGTGTTCATGTACGGGACAAGGGAACTTAAGGATCTTAAGCATTCCTTTAAACTTCAGGGCAAAGATCAGATAGTTGGACGTTTCATGATCAATGAAAGCCAGTTCTTTGGTATACAGGATCCCAAAGAGCTCCAGTTCTGCATGGCTTCGGTAGATAAACTTCATGTTTGCATGACAGACTATGAAATATTATCGGATGGACTTGTGGATTTTTATTTTCCTTACGCAGATGGTAAGACCTTTTTTGATATCAGCAATGACTTCTGGGAAGCATTTCAGAGTGTAAGGATCCAAAAGAGGATTGCGGCAGAAGATATTCCCATGAAATATTTCATAGATTCACTGGTGATCTGCCTCAATAAGCATGGAAAACTGGGAAGCAGTCCAATTGCATTCCCTACGAGAAAGGAACTTGAAAGTTGTGTAGCGCTTTCGGGCTATGGTGAATCAGATGATGAATACACTAAATAAAGAGGATTTACTTTTTTCCAGAAAATACAGATGGGATAAAAAATGGGTGAGACCTTATGAATCCATATTCAGCATTCTTGCAAACTTTTGCAGGGTCAACATATGTTCAAGTAAACATGCGCTCAAAATGCTTGGAGCTGAAGCGACCAACGAGAAGAAATATATAGAAGGATTTCAGATGGATGGACATTGCAGAAACAGTTTAGAAACAATCGAGTGCCTTAATAAAATTTTGCCCCAGTGGTATAAAGACAAAATGGAAATCTTTGCGCATATGGATTATAACACTGCAAGATCTTATTTTGGTACATATCATATGCGAATATGCCCCAAATGCCTGAAAGATGGATATCATAGCATAATCCATCAGTTCCATTATGTAAAGACCTGCCCTTTCCACCCGGGAACAGGGACGGATGGGAGATTTGTTTTTGAACATAATTTCTATCACGCTGAAGGAATCAGATGCAGTCCGTATGAGAAAGGGACAGGATTTAATGCTTATTTATTACCCCTTCCTTGTTGCAGGACTAATCCAAATGACTTTTATGATACAGATGTGATCAATAGATCTTTTGAAAAATATGGGAAAGTGTACACTTCAAATATAAGTTATCTTTATTCACCTATTCTTTCTAAAGAAGCAGATAAAACGCCTATAATATCGAAAATGTATGTTGATCGACGCCCGGAAACATATGATTGTTTTCAAGCGGGTTTCTTCACGTGGTTTAATCAGCAGAATGTAGTATATAACCCATTTGAGCGCATAAAGAAGTTCTTCCGTATTATGCCTGCAGAGTATGACTCTTATGATATGGTTGACTGCTTTTTATTCGCAAAATATATGTCTATCATAGGCAAGGGCATTTTCTCACTGTCAGAAAACGATGTTAACACCTTACATTACGTGGACAGTATCCGTGATTCGGATATGACACTGCTCGCAATATGCTTCACATGGATAATGCAGGGCTTCGAAGAGCCCAGTGATGCTATCAGCGCAGCCTGCCTTGGACACAACATCCGGCCTGTAATGCAAAGAAATTTACGGTCATATACTCTGGAAGATGTTACTTGTGTAGGTGGGATGCGTTTTTACGAAATTGGCGAATCTGAAGCAGATAAAGTTTATCTTAAACTTTTCATCATGTCAGATATGATAGATGACCTATGGATCCAGTTTAAGAAATCAGCAACGTCTACAGGCGGAGTATATATATCTGATCCATGGAACACACTAATAATCCCGACATATCAGGTATTGTATCTGAAACATGAAGATATGTATGAAATAAGGAAATGCTAGCTGTTACTCTGTTGGAATTGACGAGGTAGGGCTAAAGTGTTATATTGTAACTAGAAAATAGTTGCAAGAGGAATTACTGTGCCAAAGAAATCAAAATTACTAGAAAAAATACTGTCCAAACCCGCACCGACAAGTTTTACAATAAGAGAACTGGACGCACTTATGAAGCAATGTGGCTGCGAAAAGTTCGAGGGCGGAAGAGGATCAGGAATAGGCTATTATCATGTTGAAACCAAGCGCATCCTTCAATTTGACGGTCCACACCCAGGCAATGAGCTGTACAGGTATCATGTAAAGATGGTCATAGCATTTCTTAAGGAAGTAGGTGAGATAGAATGATAAGTTCACTGATGGAATACAACGGATATCATGCAAAGGTAGAATTTGACCAGGAAGATCAGATTTTTATCGGTCATGTTCTCGGAATCAATGATTCTCTGAACTTTCATGGAGAATCGGTAAAAGAGCTTTCCCAGTCAATGCATGACTGTATAGATAATTACCTGGATTACTGCAAAAAGATTGGTAAAGAGCCTGAGCGTGAGTTTAAAGGCTCCTTCAATGTCCGTATTAAACCCGAACAGCACAAGAAAATTGCATTATATGCTGCCAATGAAGGAATCACAATAAACCAGTTTGTATCCAGAGCTATTGATGATGAACTGGACATCCTAGAAGGTTAGCCCAAAGACGCAATATTTTTGTTAATTCGCCGATTCGAGAACTGATAACTAAAGATGGATTTTATAATGGAAAGGCCTTGATGACAAGGCTTTTCTTTATTTGTTTCAACTATTAAAAAATAAGGGTATGAAACCTTTTCTGAGCAAATTAGATATGATGAGTTTAAAAAAGTTGTGGAGAAAATTAGGACATTATAATCTGTAGAAGTGATTCATTTCGCTGATTAGATTTCAGTTAAAACTGACTAAGACAAACTAAAGATTTAGGGGCTGAACTAAGTGATAACTATTAAAGAATCAACATATGATGATATCAAGAATATACAAAACCTGTGGGCAGATGAAGACGTCATGCAGTATATCTGGCCAGGAGGATTGCATGAGACAGGGGAAGCAGTACGAGAATGGTTAGATAGATTCATATCTGCAAGACCAAAGCAAAATCATTATTCAATTTTTGAAGATGGCAAATACTGCGGTGAGACTCAATATCGTATTGATTCGGAAACTAAAAATGCTTCTTTGGATATTAAGTTATTTGAATTTGCCAGGGGCCGAGGGATTGCAACGCAGGCGCTACTATACTCTATTCAAGAAGCTTTTAAACAAGGAGCTGAAAATCTGTGGGTTGATCCCCATCCAGCTAATGCCAAGGCAATAAATTTGTACCGTAAGTTGGGATTTATTCAGAAAGAAATGCCTGAGTATGTTATTGCTTTAGGAGAAGATCCTTCTCTTTATATTTACATGGAACTGGGTAAAAAAGAATTCAATGATAAGTTTGAAAAATCTTGCGGGGCAATAGTATACACTATAGACGGTGGAGTAATAAAATATCTTTTAGTTGAGGAGATGAGCGGATCTCACAGCTTTCCAAAAGGACATATGGAAGAAGGCGAGACTGAAATAGAAACTGCGCTTCGTGAAATAAAGGAAGAAACAAATCTGAAAGTCGAGTTAGACACTGAATTTAGAGCAAGCGAACAGTATACGCTTTCAGAAAAACCTGGAGTGACAAAGCAGGTAGTTTATTTCCTTGCTAAGTATAAAGACTCATCTCCGAGCATAACAAGACCAGACGAGGTCAAAGCTCTGAAGATTCTTAAACTTGAAGATGCTATCAATACCATAGAGTATGATAACAAAAAAGAGATGCTTAAAAAGGCTGATAGCTATCTTAAGAGTAAGGCAGAGAATACTTTTTAAATTTCAGTATATATGACAATAGAGAGGTTGATATGAATTTTCTATTTGTAGCACTTGGTGGTGCCTTGGGTGCAGTAGCGCGATATGCAATAAGTCTGATTCCTGTTAAGACTTATTTTCCGATATTAACTCTGATTACAAATATCCTCGGTGCCATACTAATTGGATTCGTTGTTGGAATTACCAGTAACCGAGAAAGTGTATCTGATAATACCATTCTTTTCTGGAAGACAGGGGTGTGTGGAGGTTTTACCACATTCTCTACATTTTCCCTTGAAGCTTTTAATTTGTTTGAGAAGAAACAATATATGAATGGCGGATTATATGTGGTACTGAGTTGTTGTTGCTGCATATTTGGAATTCTATGCGGAAAGAAACTTGCGACGATAATAAAACTTTGAATTTCAGGATAATGAAATAAGCAAATCGGGATTAGTGGAGTAGAACATGGATAAAAAAAGGGCTTTGTCTGGCGCCATAATATTTATAACCCTGATGGGAATCGTAAGTCTGTTTTCGGACATGACTCATGAAGGCGCCAGAAGCATATTGGGCGAATATCTGAACCTCGCAGGGGCATCCGCTACAACCATCGGATTTGTGTCCGGTATAGGAGAATTGTGCGGGTATTCACTAAGGCTCATATCCGGATTTATAGCAGATAAAACGAAGAAATACTGGACATTTGTTATCACAGGCTATGTAATACAGGCTCTGGCGATTCCTGCACTGGCACTCGTACCTGAACATGGCTGGATTTGGGCC
>NZ_JNKH01000034.1:0-37720 GCF_000701985.1 Butyrivibrio sp. WCE2006
CTCCCCTGGCCATCTTGGCATATGTCCCCTTTGTCACAAGCTTCCCATTTACCATCTCGCCAAATGTGATGGTGATGTAACAGTCATCCGGTTTCAGGTATTTTTCAATGCACTTTGAATACTCCTTCGATGCAAGATTTATTATAACACTGGTACCATCACTTACTTCATCATAGAGCCTGGATCCCCACAGATCATATAAATCCTTATGTCCATGAATTGCTGCCTTAGCCTGCATCTCAAGCCTGTATGGCGTAACTCCGTCCATCGGTTTCAGCACACCATAAAAACCTGAAAGAATTCGAAGATGCTCCTGCACATAATCAAAGCTTCTGTCTTCAAACACCGCAGGTGCCATATATTGAAACGCGATTCCTTCATATGAAAGTATAGCCGGTGTCAGCCTGTTACGAAGATCCATCTCTTTAATACGTTTATAATTCTGCTCAGTAATCTTATCATTACATCCCCACAGTTCTTGTAATTCAGAATGTGACTTATTGCAGAGCCACTCAAGTATTTCCTCCGTCTGGTCAATAAATACCGGAAGTCCCTGACACTCAAGTTTATCCGTATCCACATTCATTTTCTTTGCAGGTGAAAGAATAATCCTCATCACAGTTCTCCAAACATTTTTTCAGGTCCATCGGCTGATTTCATTTTCCCTAGCTTTACATAGCCGGTATGTATGCTGCAATAACCGCTATCACTAAGGCAGGCAGCATATTAGCCACTCGCACTTTCTTGCCCCAAACAAGGTTAACACCAACGCAGAAGATCAGTATGCTTCCGATAAGTGACAGATACGAAACAGCCATATCAGTCATAATAGGTGATACCAGTCTGGCAAGCAGCGTTATTGATCCCTCAAGCAAAAATACCGGTATTACTGAAAAGACACAGCCTTTTCCCATAGAAGCTGTCATGATTGCAACAATTATAAAATCTAAGACAGCTTTTACAGCAAGTGTCGAATAGTCTCCGTTGATTCCATCCTGTATTGAACCTACAATAGCCATCGCTCCTATACATACCGTAAGCGATGCAGTCACAAACGCATTTACAAATTCCGAATCCTTGCCATTACCACTTTTTATCTTAAGCCATTCTCCAAAACGCTCAAAAGCTCTTTCTATTCCGATCAGTTCTCCTATAACCGTTCCAATAGCAAGACTTAGAACCACAAGCATGGATCTGCCACCCACGAGTGCATTGTTCTCAACTTTCATCATACCCTCCATAGCACCTGAAATTGCTATGAAAAGTGTACTTATACCACATACCTTGCAAAGCGCATCCTGCTGATCTTCTTTAAATAGCTTCCCGGTTATATTCCCAAAGAAGCCAGCAACGATTATAGCAGCACTGTTTATTATTGTCCCCAACATTATCATGGTCTGATATTCCCTTTTTCAATATTCTCCTGGTATTTCCATGGATAATTATGCCCATGAAAAAGGCAGGGAACAATTCAAATAAAACTGCATCCTGCCTCATGGCATTATCATCAATTGAGTGCATCTGAATTCTGTTCCGATGCCTTTTTCCTATCGATCATTGCTCCGATCATCATACCTGCAAACATTCCAAGTCCTATTCCAAGGCACATACCTGTCGATACTTTGCCAAATATGAGATAACTTGCTATACATCCAACTGCAACTCCTATGCCCATTCCCCAACTTTGACCAAGTATCATATATCTGTGCTTGGCTCTGTTCTTTTCAATCTCTTCTTTATTCTTTTCTGACATCTCCTTAACGTTTTTGGAAGTTGCTACTCCAAACAAAAGATAAACCGGTGCAAGTACTCCGATCAATACGATGAATAACCAGATTTTAGGTGTCATATTTTCAAGTCTCCTCTTTTAAGTTCTCCTAACAAGATATATTATAATCCTGCCCCAATCAAGGTAGCATGGGAGAAGTGGTGAAATAGAAACTCATAATCTGTCCAAATGTTATTTGGGCAGGTTAGTATGTATTATCACTGTCTGTTTCCTTTTATCAGTATGAGATTTTTTGTTGTATTCACTGATATTATATTTCTTTTTTATCTCCCGCATGCCGTCAAAAACAACATGTTCCACCTTTTTCTTACCCATTATTATTTCCTTCCATTACTGTCATCTCTTTTTGGCATGTTATGTCCTCTTAATTGTTATAGCACCTTATATCGTGCCCTTTTTCCTCTGCTGCCACCATCGACATATTCCACTTTACCCGGATCTACATCTTTTACATACACAAAAAATGCTTTTCCAAATTGACCAGCAGTTCCTATCGATTTTGACATTTCTAGCCACTCCTCATCTGTGTAAAGAGAAGGCAAACAGAAGGGTTCATCATCCTTAGTGTATTTAATTAGCGCACGTCTCAACGCTTCTTTTGGAGTAAAAATGCTGGATTCTACTCCCAGGGACTTATTTTTTGAATAAAGCTTAACAGTTGTTCCCTCTTCTTTTGCTTTTCTTTCTAATTCTTTTAGTTCCTCATCCGTGACTGAAAACCTTACAACAGGCATTTTCTTTACCTCCTTAAGCCAATAACGCTGCTTCTATACAATTCCAAGGGATGTCATGTCTAATGATCGCAGCCCTTGTGACAGCTCCATCATTTGTTTTTGCATTCTTTGCAGCAGATAAAATTATATCCTTTGACAGCCCCGCCGCTTCTGCAATCCATAATAAACACTCAGGGCATGAAAGATTTGCATACATGATTTTTGCATCATAGTTAGGCTTCTTTCTTGTGAATCCCCCTTTCCCATTAGTAGCCTGTGCATCAAGCCATGTAAGTAAGTGCTCTTTTTGTGAGGACCAATGTACATTGTGCTTTTGCCCATGTGTAGCATTATACTCATCCGATATTGGGTAATGCTCTTCCTTTGTTTCCATTATTGCTTTTAATTCAAATATAGTCATAATGTTCCCCCTCAATCACAACTTTGGCCAAACTTGCTTCATGATTATATGGTAATAAGTCTGGCCAAAGTTGTCAACGCAAAAATTAAGACCGATTATATAACCGGTCTTAATACTAACTCTATTCTGATTATGACTTTGTAATAAGCTTACTCCCATAGTAAATCATTGCGCCTATTCCCCCTGCTGTAAATGTTCCTCACAAGATAAATCCTGTTCCCGGATGATCTTCCAAATAGTTTAATACTCTTTCTGCATCGCGTAGACGATCCTTCTCCGGGTATTGGCTCTGATTATCATTCGGTATCATTTCTGTATTATTCATGGTAAATCCTCCATGGATATGTGGATAGAGAGCTCTTGCACGTCACCCGGGGTGCTGAGGTTAATAGGATTTACATTATTATCCATGGTATTGATGCTTATAGATCAAGATATAAATTTGCGGTAAGGCTTACAGAAAAAGTAGATGCTGATTATTATCGCTGGGAAAAAGTTTCTCTAAACATAGATCAGTATAGAGACAGACTCATATTAAGGTGTAAACACAGATTTACATTTTATAATAGCAGTAAAGGTGCGCCGGATTTTGATGTCGAAGCTATTCTTCCACCAGAAGGAATGCGGTCTGTTGATCAGTTTAGAGACTATGACAGCGTAGAGCTTACATTCCCACAATTGAAAGAGATTGTTGATAATGAATATGTGGATTATTATGAGCATCTTTCTTGTGTTAAGGCTGTATATATGATCATTGATGGAAATACAGGTAGACAGTATGTTGGAAGTGCCTATGAAAGCACTAATAGCTTGTGGAGCAGGTGGAGTATATACGCAAACACGTATCATGGAAATAATGTCATGCTTAAAGAGCTGTACGAAAAAAATGGTGCGGAGTACTTCGAGAAGTTTAAGTATATCATATTACAGATATTTCCAAAATCCATTTCAGATAGAGAGATAATTGAAGCGGAGTCCAGATTCAAAGATAGATTCATGACTCGTGAATTTGGATACAACAAAAATTGAATATATCAAATACGGAAAGAAGATGTGTCGCCATCTCTAGTATAGTATTAAGAGAAAAAGCTGCCACAATTCTAGTGTCAGCTTTTTCATAACTATCCTCTTTTTCTCTATTGCCCTCGAGTTCTTTTCTAAAGACCTCATCTTTGCGGCACGTCACATGATCATATCCTCATCCATTGTTTCCAACAGAAAACTTACCGGTCTGAATCCATCGTTACAGGAAATCATTGCTGACTTTGGGTTCTTCATCCATCCGTCATAGAAATTCTCACCACCATGAGCCAGTGTCATTACAAAAGGCGACACGGTTTCCCATGCACTCTCACAGAAGCCCTCCGGTCTTTCCCATCCATTGCATATGAAGCTCTGTTCAAGCTTCATGCTACACGCATGCTCTATCGGATTTTCATACTTTTCCATCAGATCAGAATACTGAGTAATCTTTTTTACTGTGATCCTAACTTTCTTCATCATGCCTCCGTTACATCACCATAATCAGAGTGCCTGCACCAATAAGCACACATCCTATAAGAGATTTCGTTGTAAACTCCTCATGCAGAAAAACAAACGCCAGTACAAGTGTAATGACAACACTGAGTTTGTCTATCGGAACCACCTTAGATGCCTCTCCCATCTGCAAAGCCTTGTAATAACATAGCCATGATGCTCCTGTAGCCAGTCCCGAAAGGATAAGAAATATCCAGCTCTTTCTGCTTATGGTATTGATACCACCCTGAGCATTGGTGACAAAAACCATACCCCAGGCCATTACCACCACAACGCATGTCCTTATTGCTGTGGCAAGATTCGAATTAACTCCATCTATACCCACCTTTGCCAGGATAGATGTCAACGCAGCAAACACTGCTGAAAGAATTGCAAATAACAGCCACATGTCTTCAATCCTCACTCCCTGTATTTATCCAGTCCATCATTTCCTTATTGCGTTCCAACAGGTTATAGATTCCGTCCTCTGACAAAACACCACGCTTCAGTCTCTTAGGAAAAGTCCCTTTCTCATCCATGGCGAAATCGTCCTTCCACTGCTGACTTGTATAGTATTCCTCAAGTCTTTTGATATCGGACTGGAATTCTTTATACTCTTCTATTTTTGCTTCCAAAACATCAAGCCTTGCCGTCGCTTTATCCAGGAGTGCTTCCATCTGATATATATGCTGTGGTATGTTTTCACTGGCAAGCCTTCTTTTGAATTTATTCTTACTCCCGTTGTACTTTTTCTCCACCTCATAATCAGGTACCCATATCTGTGCCTCATTTATCTTATCCAAAACAAGCGAAATAGCTTCTTCATCGCTAATACCTTCATTTACCTGCTTCTTGTATGCCTGGTACATCCACTCCGCTATCTTTGATTTCTGTTTATTCTTAAGCTGGCCATAGCCCTTGTTCATCTGAAGGAGTTTGCCATTTACCATTTTGTGTTTACTCATATGTCCGTTCCCATCTCATCGCATCTTATCTTATGAAATATTATACTCGCATTCCGGCACCACAAGCACCCATTTTAGGCAGATCACGTTTTCACCGAATCTTCACACTTTCCACACAGAATTTTAGTTTGGCTTAAGTAAGATTAGTTATCATAAGAACATCAAGAGGAACACAAAACCTCTTGTAACCCCTCATAAGAACACTTTTCTTCATAAAACACAAGCTGCCAGAAACATGACAATCTGGCAGCTAACCCTCAAAAACTCAGCTGCAGAAATGCAGCTTTTATATATTAATCACATAAGGCTTACGATCACCGTATTTTTACTCATCTTCTTCCTGCCCCTTTTCCTCCTCAAGCACCGACAGAAGAGACGTCGCAAGCGAATCCCCTTTTTCTCTTAACTCTGTCAGGACTCCCTGCTGTTCCTCTATTATAGACAAAGCTTCCTGCTTTCTATCAAGGTTCAGATAACACAGTGCAAGCATAATCCTGTACATGATCTTCCTTCTCGGATCAAGGACAATCTTGTCACCCATATTTTCAAACTCCGAAAGAGCAGCCTGATATTCCTGCTTGCAGACATAGGCTCTTCCCCTGTTCAGATGCAGTATCTGCTTAAGGATTGCCGATTTGGGATTTCCAATCATATCCGTGAGCTCTGCCATGTACATGTCCGGATCCTTCTCCAAAAGCGGATTCAGTGACTCTATCTTTTTCAGAAGTCCCATAGCCCAGACAACATTTATAATTGTAGTTATTATCAGAACAGCTACCCCATATATCAGATAAACTAATATTGATGTAGCCTTATTATCAAATTTCAGGTCACAAAATGCAGCTGCCATTATCGATACGACAAATATTGTCACCAAGCCTACAAGCAACCTCGTTGTCCTTGAACATCTTGCCATGGAACTCCATCTCATATTTTATATGGAACTTACCCGCGAAAGTAAAATCTCCCTCATAGGCTTTTATTCCAAGCTCCTCGAACAATTCTCGCTGAGCTGATTCCAGCGGATCATCACCAGCCTGGATGTGCCCAGCTGAAGAAGTGTCATACATTGAAGGAAACGATTCCTTATTAGCACTTCTCTTCTGCAGCAGCACCTGATATGAATCACCAGCCTTTCGCACTATCCATATATGTGCAGTCCTGTGCGGTATTCCCTTATCATGAGCCTCTGACCTTGTAACTGTCCTGCCCACAGGAAAGCCATTATCATCTGTTACATCAAAAATCTCTTCCAAAAAACTATCCCCCTCACTTCATCATAATGTATCAATATTATAACGTAAAAATCCCCGGAGCATTGACCCAAAATTAGTCAACATCTCCGGGGATATAATCCTATTTGGTTTCATTTCAACTTAATCTATCCTTTGAAGAATCAGAGTGTAAATGTTGCTCCAAAAGCTACTGTCATCTTCTCTCTGTTATAGAATGCTGAAAGCTTCTCAAGGCATTCATCATACATTTTATGGAATGCTTCGTTTCTCTGCTCTCTCTTAACTTCTGCTTTTCTTGTATCCTGAACATCGTTAAATCTCATAGTATTTTACCCCTTTCTTGGTTATGGTATATGTTAGCCAGTTGGCTGTTGCTTTTTTCTTTCTGAGCTTATAATATTATTTCCCGGGTTTTTAAAACACAATATTCATCGTTTTTTCTATCTATTCATTGTGTGCCCTCTCTGTAATTATGTTATACATCACCCAGCAATATCCCCATATCAATTTCATTGGATTTTTATAATTATTATCATGTATTTTTTGATTGGCTCGTTGTTACTAAGGATGACTAAAAAAGAATAAGGGAGTATTTATCAAGATTTCAGGATTTAATGGAATCTAAATAGACAGTTGATGTACCAATTATGACAGAAATAGACTTTCATAAGACAGTTATGGAATTCAAGTAGTCAGTCTGAAATTATATGCCGCACCTTGGCATTTCTTCAAAATCATGTATAATTTGCAAGGATGAACACAGATATACAAGAGGACGTTATTATGCCTATTTCAAATAAAGCTAACAACAAAGAAGGCTTCCTACCCTACAGCCTGATTGCAATGGATATGGATGGCACCCTTCTTACATCGGATAAAAAAATTCTACCTGAGACGCTTGATGATCTTTCATTGGTAGCTGATAAAGGAGTACACCTATCCTACGCAACCGGCAGAGCACTTGTTGAAATGAAGGAGTACTTTGAGATAACTCCCATGATCCGCTATGCCATCTGCTACAGTGGCGCAATAATATATGACTGCATGGACATGAAGGTCATTTACAGAAAAGAAGTACCTTCTTCCTGCTTTGAAAGAATAATTGAAGTCGCAGATAAATACGACGGAATGCTCACTTTCCTCACAGAAAATGAATCCATTGTATCTTCAGCTGATATCAACCACATGGACGATTTCCATATGGGAGTTTACCAGCCAATGTACCTTAAAGTAACCAGACAAGTTGATGACATGGCTGCTGAAAGTCGAAAGCACAATTCCATCACCAAGATAAACATATACTTCCGGAATCAGGAAGACCGTCACCACGGTTATGAGGAATTAAAAGACCTCCCCCTTACATTTGCACTTGCAGAAGAAGCAAGCCTTGAAATGAATGCTGAGGGAGTATCAAAAGGTACCGCCCTTAAGACTCTGTCTTCTCTCCTTGATATCTCCATAGAAGAAACAATGGCTATCGGAGATGCCGACAATGATCGCGATATGTTAACCACCGCAGGAATTTCTATCGTCATGATGAATGCACGCAGTGATATAAAGAAGCTTGCAAACTATATTACAAAAGACAGCGACCATAACGGTGTTGGCTTTGCTATCAGAGATTATTTTGATTTTTAATTGGAGATAACAATGGAAATAAACAAGAATACCCTAACTGAATTCCGAAGAGATTTTAAGGAAGCTGTTGCAAGTCTTGAAGAGAAATATGGTGTGACCATCTCTCTTGGCAGCATCTCATATTCCGAGAATGACTTCACCAGCAAGCTTACCGTAAACAACGGTCATGACAAGGATGATATCGCCCAGAGGGAATTTGACCGCGATGTGTGGAAGTATGCCCACCTTGGTCTTGGAAAAGGTATGTATAAGAGGATCTTCGTTGGTCTTGACGGCAACAAATATGCCCTTCTCGGATTTAATACAAAAGCCCCCAAGTATCCGCTCATCATCCGGAACATACGCGAAAGTACCGTTGTCAGAGCGCCTGAGGGCTTCATTAAAGAGCTTACAAATGAGTATTACGCTGAAAACTTCCTGCTATAAATTGCATCCATGTTTTTATATCAGTCCTGCACCAATACTGCAGGTTCCTCAGGAAGCCATGTGATCTTGTCAAACCAGGCATCCTCATCTTTATAAACATGAGTAAAATCTATGATATCACCATATTCATCAGGGAAAAGATCTGAACAGTATCTGGTATACATATGATGAGGAACAACTCCTACATAATCTGATCCATCAAAACTTGCCACCATTTCTTCAGCACTTCCAATGATTACCGGAAGTCCTGCATCTGATAACGCAAGATAAAAGCTTATTGACTCAAACTGTCTGTGAACGCCGACTATATAAAAGTAATATCCTGCCTTCTTGATCTTTTCCTGATACTCTTCCTCTGTAATCTCGCCTCCTCGTAAATCCCATTCAAGATCACGTGTATCATTGCAGACATACAGCTCCATGTGTGTGCTGTTTCCACCGGGGACAACTTCCCAGGGATGACCACCTTGCTGCTCTCTGTTGTAATACCACTCATCCCAGGCTTTAGGATCTTCAAAATCTATACCCGGACCCTCATTAAGACCATGGCCCTTACCCGTCAGACCTTCGTCCCTTCCATCCGAAAAACGCATATACATCTCTGATAATGAGAATCTACTGGTGTCTTTTCCTATTGCATCATATCCCAGTTTGCATGCCTTGAAGAAATCATTTGCAGTAAAATCTTTGATCCGTCCGATTTTATCCAGATCATTTACACCGGAACCGATCATTTCCCTAAACCGACTCACAGCTTCTTCAGATAATCCATCATAAGCATATTCCTTAGTTTCTGGATCAGTGTTCCAAATATCAGAACGCTTTACCACGCCTGTACGGAATTCATATGGAAGCTCTTTTTCGACAAGATCATTATATTTTCCTTCCTTAAGAAGGCACATGGCCTCCTTTACTGCCGGTATTATAAGTTCACAAAGCTTTATTGCTGCCTCTTCAGCGTAATATCCTCTTCCTTCAAACACTACGTCATCCATGGATGCAGCGATTATTCTCTCATTTCCCAGATCCATGCCATAATAACTAAGTTCACCATTTCTATCGAGGCACCAAGCAACTACAAGTTCATACCAGATATACTCATCCGGATAATCATGATTCCAGCGCTGCTCATATTCCTCATAGGTTTCTACATCACCATAAAGCTTCATATCTTCAAAGCTGTCGTAGTCATCAATCGTACCTCGCGGAATCCTAATCCACAGCGCCTTTACATCACTATTCTTCCTGATTGGTGCCAGCGGCTTTAGTATTTCAAATATTGGTTTCATGGCAGCAAACAATTCCGGCGTTGACTTTCTGGCATTGATCAAATCCCTGCTGTCAAAATAACGAATAAGACTGTCAACGTCCGGTGCCACCAGTTTGTATTGTTTATCATCATCCTCAAAAAACATAATTCTTCACTGCTCCTCAGCTTCTGAATAAGACCTTCCTTCAGTATCTACAATATATAGTTTCTGATTACCATAAGCACTACCGTCAGAGTATGTCGAGAAAAGATCCAAAGACAATACTCCACCCAGGTTGAGTGGTTCCTCCACTGGAGTGTGCCCAACTACCTGGTAAAAAACGTCATCCCTGAACATCCTGTAAAAATCATTTTGAGGTCTTGCCCAGATTGGCGAACTGTTTCTCCATAACTGATCCTTTTTCATATGATTAATTTTTGTGATAATCTCATCTATGTCTTTGATATGATATCCACATGCATGAAGTACAAAAGTCTCAGTAAGTCCCGCATGACTGAAAAGAGTATTTTCAATCTTATGCACGAATCTGTAGCGATCCTCCAGCACACGCTCTAGCTTGGTAATCCCTTCAATAACCGTTTCCCTTGCTTGTATTGAATAACCTGATTCCATAGCATCCCAAAGATATGAAACATCATGATTTCCATAACACCATAGGGATTTGTCATGAGTTTTCCCAAACTCTGCAGCCCTGTCCAATGTCTCCCTATAAACATCGAGGTCATTTCCCCTGTTCCAATCGTCTACAAGGTCTCCAAGAATTACAATGTCATCAAAAGAATCCCTAGTTACTTTATCTGCTTTATCAAAAATCCAGGGCTTTAAATGCACATCTGGAATAACCAACACTCTGCTCATTTCTAATATGTAATTCTACGGAACGTGACGGAATAATACGTTCTCTTAGAAATAGAACTTTAGGTTCGAGAATTTCGAACAAAAGGACAAAAGAAAAAGCACCAGCCACAAGTGCAGCGCACTCATGAGCTGATGCTCAGTATTACGACTATATTTCATCCATCTCAGCCAGACAGCTAACTATTATTTTTTGTATTTAAAAACATCCATACTGGCTATTTGTGCAATTCCCTTGGCCAAAAAAAGATGCCGAGGAATGTTTATCGGTTTCTATAGCATCACAAACACCTTCACGTTTTTACTCATGTCAGTTTTCTCATAGGTATCCCTAAATACATCGATATTGTCTATTATTCTGGCTTTATCATATATTAAAAAGAAAATGTTTTTATTATCATAGTGAACAATGTCAGATGCTACTTCCTCTGAAAGCTTTTTAGCGGAAAGGCTATCTCTTGTACATTTTAACTCTATCGCAATGTCAAACTCATCAATACATATGTCTTTTCTAACAGCACACGCTCCTGCATCCTGATACTCTTCTATTCTGGCAAGCGGAAACACTGCTCTTAGCAGAGCATATACTATATGTTGCAGATCATATTCATTACCAATATCAAAACACTTTTGCATACTCAAAATACTGTCAGTGCATTTAGTATGTGGCTGTCGCTTAAACATATCCTGCAGATAAAGCTGCACCTTTCCTAATACTCTCTCAACGATGCAACATGCTTCTTTCTCGCTGACGTGATTAAATTGGGGTTCACTCTTAAGTATGCTGATAGCTCTTCTTTTGGATTCCTGTAATAGTTCCTTCTGGCCAATTACAGAAAATCTATTATTTGATATCGGTATAAGCTGCTCTAAGCCATCTGCGATTTCTTTGGATCCCTCTGATTTCAATTCATCTATGATATCTAAAATTGCTCTTTCTAACGCTTTAGTGTCTTCTATAGCCTGAATAAACTCAATACTCTGTTCCCTGTTCATTGCGCCCCCAACGTAAATAGAATAAGAATAATGCTTCTATAACATACAGTACGTTATCTCTCCACTCAAGAACCTCAAAAGTTCTGTTTTTATCGTTTAGGACTTCCTGTATGTTGCCCAGATATTCTTTTAATGATTTAGGTGTAACCTTATCATCTCCAACAATTGTTTTATTGATTCTCGTCAACAGGTCATCGAATCCAATCTCCTCTATAGGCGGATCCTGAGCAATAGCTTCAAGTATAAGCGAATATAAATCCAACTCTCCCTTGCTTGTACAATATTTTTTTCGTTCTCTACCACGTTTTGTCTTTCCATTACTGATAACAGCAGTGACGTTTTTAAAGTCCAGGTTCAGAGTTGAAAACTTATAAGCTTTTTTTATAATCTCTTCGCTAACATCAACTGCATTACCAGAATCTGCCTTTATAAGCACACACAGATTAAGGCATAACAATTGCATCAATTGAGGTGATGCAAGGCTCTCGCCGACTAAGCTTTCAATATACTTATCATCAACATATATTCCAAGCTGCGCAAATCCTTTTCTTGGAATCTGTCTCAATTCATCCTTAGACCAGGGCTTAATATCGATTATACTTATACGTCCCTGCAGATCAGGATTGGTTCTGATTGCATCGTCACATCTGTGAGGAAGCGAAGATATTATTACCTTTAGTCCTTTCCTGATAGCGTCTTTCAGCTGTTGCGATAAAAATCGCTGTATTTCTTCGCTTGCGTAATGAAAATCATCAATAAGCAGCACAAGTTCATGCTCCTGATAATAAGCTATAACATTTTCTCGTGTTACAATGTACTCCTCAGATATAGAATTATCAGTATTTCCTGTAGTAACCATTCCCGATAAAGGCATCCCTGCCTTTGCACCGATTGTCTTCCATACATTTTCTTTATTCAAAAAGTCTGAACCCAATACTTCTACAAGGTTGTCGATTCCCACAACTCTTTCACACAGTACCGTTTTTCCTATTTTGGATGGACCGGAAATAAGTGTTATATACCCAGACATATTTAACGCCTGCTCAAGTCTCTCCTCATAAGTAAAACCTAGCGCAGCTTCTCTGGAAATATAAGTAGTCACAGGTAATGCCCCTGGCTTAAAAATTTCAGCTGATTTGTTCATGAAAGTGATACCTCCTGTTAATGGTATTATATCACTTTTTAAAGGCTTTTAATGACTTTATTGTATATTTAATGGATTTTAATGTTTTTTAATGGTTTTTAAAGGTTTTAATGCATTTTTATATATTTTTAATGTAAGATAATGGTGAGATACGATTATGTGAGAAAATATTGAAAAATAAGTGGTTTGCCTCATATTCTAATACCTTGCTACTCAGAATTGTTTTGGTTCCAATAGTCTTATCTCTATTGCATAGCAATTTCGCCCATAGCTTAACACTCCCTCTTCTCTGTATTCGCTTCTCACAAGCCCGATACCAAAGACCGTCCTGCTATCATTTTCATGTGGGACATCCTCAACAAATCTGTAATCCATATAATCTCCAGAGAAGTGATCACAAATCTGTATCCTTGCTGTTCTATCTATCATTTGCCTTAAATCGCCAAATTTCATTATCCCTATTCCTATCTGTTAGCTAATAACCTCTTAAACACGTCATAATTTCGGCTATCTCTTGGACTGCAATATACGGCGAACTCTATATTTTTGAACAGGTGTAGGAAGTCGCCTATCACATTTGATGCAGCTTTGGCAACAATATCTGGTTTATTCTGAAATGCTCCACATCCAAATGCCCCCAATATAACTACTTCATCAGCATTAGCCACGGCAACATCCAATATTCTCCTTAGCCTCTTTTCATGAAGCTCAAGCAGATCTTTATCTGATATTTTCACTTTTTTCGTTCCATCGCTCTTATTATATGGATTACTTGGATTTTCCCGTAGATTAGGAGCAGCACAGGTAATAACGTCAACCTCATACCACTGAGTTTCTGGCATGGCAACAGGAGCTGCTGTGTCTGTTTTAAACACTACAACTCCCGGAGTATATATAATGTCATCATTGTGAATTGGATCAGCTGCATTCCTGTGGGGAGCATAAAATCCATTCCACATCTCCTTGGTATTAAGCATGCTGTACAAAGTCGAGCATCTGCACAGACATTCTTCCTGGGCTGTAGATCCCTTAACTACTCCACCGCCCGGATTTGTTGCTGAAGCAAAATTATGAACAGCAACTCTCATCCCTTTGTATGCACTTGCAGCTTCTAATGCTCTTTTCTTTGAGACTATAATCTTAGCCGCCTCATCATATTTATCATTGTCATATGCAGATGTTGAATCGCCCTCCAGAATAAGCTTCTGATTCTCAGATGCCAGTTTTATAGACTCCCTTAATCGACCGTTCTCTTTGCACATTTTTTCCGTATCCTGGAATATTGCTACATTTTCATCTCGTCCCATTATTCTCACCTTCTTATTCTGTCAATTCGTATCATGAATACAATTTCTCTAAAAGAGCTTTATTGTCACAATCATATTTTTCAATCTCATCACGAATCTTCTGCTTAAAGTGTCTGAAGAATAATTCTATGTTCTCCCGTTCAGAACCTGTGTAGTTATTCGTCTGATGATGGTACTTATCCAAACTGTAGATATAGAGAATAGACTTTGAGATTCTCGGGTCAGCATTACATGCAACTCCCACAGCAAAGAAATATATCATAGTAAATGTCTGTTTTCTTGCAGATGCTATCATACATATACGTGGACTCTCCATCTGCAGAATTCTGAACGCATCTTCTTCGAACTTCTTGTTCTCAATATCAGTTTGTGAAAGAGGTCCGTATTTACTCATATCAACCTCTTTCTCATCATGGTCCATAAAGTTACCAAGAAATAGTTTCTGCCCGCAAGAACAGCTGACTGTTATTGCCATGCCAAGAGATGTTGGTGAAAAAGAATAGGAAAACCTGTCTCCAGCCAGTCCCTCAAGACAGCCATCATGAAGCTTTTGGAATTCATTTAGTTTTTTCGCATCTCTGCCTGTTATTTTAAATGTGATGTCCTCAGTTTGCATCTATATTCTCCTGTTTCCATCCTTCTAGTGCCTCATCTTCTCTCATAAAACTAAATCAGCATAATCTCTGGTGTCGTACCATTCTGATTTGTACCAGTCCTCACAGAACTTCATTGTATAATCAACGCCACATTGTTCGCCAGGAACGTCATAGATACTTCCTCCTGGTCCGAGGAATGCACCCCAGTATTCATCAGCTTTCTCACTGTCCCTACTAAGCTCTTTGGCTCTTAGCTCACAAATCCTATACACCGCAAGCGCTCCAGATTCACTATAGTTAAATACATAGATACGTTCATCAGGACTATATAAATCCCCAACATCCTGCAAGTATGTGAACATTTTCTTAGCTGAATCAAATGTAATAGGGCGATATTTAATACTATTTCTATTATTGTTTTCGATTCCCGAATTCATAAGCTACATTCTTTTAACTGATATTCATAAATCCCACGCATCTTCTGTCAGCAAGCTTTCAGGTTCTCCCTTAATTCTTTGCAATGTCTTCCGTTCTGACTCATTTAATTCTGATGTAGTAAAACAATTCGATTCATCTTTTGCAATAAACTTTGCCCATAGAGTATCCATGTCAGAGCAATTACCACATGTTCTTGGACTAAGCACTCCAAACATCCCAATGTGAGGAGGATAATCCCATCCACTCATATATGCCTGCTCAGCAGTTATATATTCTTTTTTTCCACAGACCTCACAATAATGCCAAAAAGGTCTTCTTTTCATAGACTCTATGAGTTTTTCCTTTTCTTCTCTCCTAGCATCTTCAGCCTTAATCATCTCTGCTTCTTTCTGTAGCTCTTTTCTTGCTATATCAACTATTTCAGGCTTAGGATCATCCATTCTTAGGACAGGTTTGCCATTTTTTACAGCAAAGATATTGTCAAAGCCTTCACTTGGGTTTGGAAACTCTATTTCTGCTTCAATAGCTTTATAATATTCAAACCGATCATCTAATCCACGCTTTTGGATATTCATCTTCCACCGATCATCATCAGGGCACATTACATGGACATCTATAGTCACATCACCGCACTTCCTGATTTCATCAATATATGCAATACGTCGCTTGGCCTTATAGAAGGTCTGCTCTACAACAACTATCTTGCCTGCCTTAACGTCTCTCAAAATATCTTCGAGAAGCATACTATTAGCCTTCATAACACATTTTTTCTGCACAGAAATTGGAATTGCGTCTTCATACCCTGCCTCATCATATGCTCTTTGTTGATAATCATATGCATTTAAAATGTCTACGTCTTCCTGCGAAAACATTTCATTTATATAAAATGATTTTCCAGAAGCAGTTGCTCCAATCACAAAAGTTATAGAACTCATTAAGTCCCTCCCTATAACGTCCATAATAATTTCTCAGCTTTCAATTACTTATCTCAGGATACTCCACAATCAGTTTTTCAACATTTGCCGGTGCAAGCACTGCCATGATATCAGTGATGTCCTTTTCGTTCCCAATTGCCTTGAATCCAGCCCATGCGTATGGAGAATCCTTTATGGTCATGGCTACTGCTTTCCTGTCGTGGTCGTATTCTTCATAAAGGCGCCTGGAATAGAGCATCATGTCTTCTGCTTTATGCTTCATCTCAGCAAACTGCCAGTCATAATACTTTATGATATGCGCATTAGCCGGAAAATCTTTTGCCAGCTTTGAAAGATCCTCACCATTACAGAAAAACTCAGCCATTCTCTTTACGGTGAACACTTTATTCGTAGATAATCTGTGCATAGCCACATATGCCGGAGACTTTATCTTGACCCTGTTATGTTTCTCATCAACCACGACAAAGCCCTCATCCTCTATCTCGCCACCCTTATTTAGCGCAAGAGCAGCAACAAGACACTCATTCAAAGATATTAGTGCGAAGCTCCTGGGTCTCCTAAATTGCAGAAGCTCTGTATCCAACTCTTCACCTGTAAGATTATTTCTTGCGGTCAGGAAGAACAAAGCAGTCATTTCATATCTGACAACAATCTGACTAAGTGGAGAAACAAGCTCAAAAATGTAGGTATAGTCTTTATTCAGTTCCTCAAAAGGAATCTCATTTACGTTTTCCGCACGGGCAATTATGTCCGCATAAGTCAGTTCCTTATACCCTGGAATAGCTGCATCCTTAGCATCACAGGTTGAGCTTGTTGCAAATCTCCATGCACCTTTGTACCAGAAAAGCTTTATCATAGAGCCATCTATTTTTTCCAGCACCCTGGCGCTATTCCAGTCGATATCTGCAGCGTACTGTTCCTGTACATTAAAGAACTTATCAAACGGCCAGCAGACCACAGAAAGCTGAACCACATCAATTACGATTCCTCTTGCTTCACATACCAGTGGATCTGAGAAATCAGCTTCTGCCATATACTTAAAGCATGCCAGATCACCATTACGGCTTATCCTAATGAGCCTTGCATTCAGCTTTTCTTCCCAGCTATCTGTATTATTTTCTATAAACTCTAATATCTTCGATTTCATTGCTGTGTCTCTTTACTAATCCACTTCTTTTCTTTCTTCTCCACTGCATGATCAATCGTGATCCTGTGTATACTGTCGATATCAGATAGAATCCCGTCTTTTATCAGTTTTCCAAGATTGACCGGAGTATATCCGCATACATTGGCTGCAAGGTTTAAATGCTTGCAGCCTTCCTTGTACATCTCCATGTTACTGTGGTCATGTCCATGGATGTTAAGACACCACGGAAGTCCGTATACCGGCTCATGTGACAAAAGAATCTTGTCTGCTATAAATAGTGGACCGGAATATATCTCATTGAAAAGGTCCTTGTAATCTCCCCTTCTGTCATGGTTTCCAAGAAGCAGTATCTTCTTTCTGACCCTGAGCTTTTTTATATATTCAGGACTTCCAACATCTCCCAGGCAGACAAATGTGTCATTTTTCATGATCACAGAATTCAGGATATTGACCTGTTCATCTGGTTCTATCCAGTCAGGGTCCATGAGTTTACAATCAGAATCTTTAAAATGCGTATCAGACAGGATATAAACAGATCCATTTTCTGACCAGTGCCTGAATGGTTCATATAAAGTTGATATCATGCTGCCTCCCGTCTATGATCACTCATCATTTTTCATTAGATACTTGTTGTTTATCACTTTCATTGATAAAGGCCCGCTAAGTGTATAAGAGTGAACAGGCGTAACAGGCCTTATTACTATTCCCTCTCGTATTGTCCCATTGTATCCAACACCTTCTGCCCTTGCTAATAGAGCCGCCTCATCAGGATACTTTGCTAAGAGATCATCGCCTTCCTCTTCCACCGGAACCATCTGACATCCGACATATCTGCAGATTTCCTTAAGCGTTGCCAGGTCAGTTCTCTTATCATCAGCTCTTGCCGTAAATACAAACCACTCTGGCTTCTTAAGCCTAAGTCTGTTCTTCTGTATTCCTTCCCCGCACCATTCTCCCTGGAGAACCAAAGAGCTCAGTCCATGTTCCTCTGCATATACCTTCATCTTTTCTGGAATACCTGCTGTTTTTACATGCTCCACAAACGCTGACTTTCCGTCATCCTTATAAGTGAAGTTATGGCCGGTAAAAGAAATTTCTCCGTCCCTTACACCTATGGAATGGCTTGAACCATCCATCTTGGTTGTTATGTAATAAGGCAGCCCCTTAAACTCATTAAGCAGCTCCGGCGCTGACTGTATCCTTGTCTCATCAGTCTTAGGTATATATCCGGGCCGATCACCTATCATGGTTCCTCCTGATCCTGCCCTTTCTGGCATTTCCCACTCGCGAACTCCAAGGATTTCCGTCACATCCATTCCTTCTTCAAGACTCATCCCCTGAAGCTTTGAGAGCTTATCAATCCCAAGGCATAATCCCTGGGATATCTCTCCCCTGAACTTCATAGTCTTTAATCTGAATCCTTCACCCATAAAATCATTACTTCTGTAGGAACTCTTTCTCAGGAATTCAAACTCCTCACATACAGGGAGAAAGGAATCTATCTCGAAATAGACCACCAGATCTCCCACATGAAATTCTCCCTTTCCTCCGACACACTTCCATCCAAGAACCTGAACAAGTTCCAGTCTGTCTGCATCGGGTATTGGAAAGACTTCCTTTATCTTCTGTATTGATGCTAATTTTCTCATTTTTCTTTTCATCCTCCTTAAGTAAATTTCCGAATAAAGCTGCCATATTCATCACCTAACGGCAGTTCGTAATCTACATGTATTCTTTTACGTGTTGTCATCTTTGTTTCACCAGTAAGCGGATTAAATCCTTCTTTTCCATACTCTTCTATCCACATGCCTACGCCTCGTTTCTGCCATGAGGGCAACTTATCATAATTGATTCCTCTGCTGAAAAGCAGCTCATTTTTATACGCAACACCTTTTCCTTTCAACTCTGACGTAGCTTTATGAACTGATGTGCCCTCCTTTCGGAGCATCCAGTAACAATGTGAATTTAGCGCATTCCTGTTAGCATCTTCCTGACGCCACCTGAAGTAATCCTCAACTCTCTCCGCATTTGGAAGAGGCACCATTCTACAGTCAAATGTTGCCGCCATCCCAAGTTCAAGCGAAAAGACTGCGCTTGCTTCAGCAGCAAGTGTTGAATTATACTTGCGCACTTTTCTGCCGAATGAATCTTCATCTGCCGCAAACAATAATGAAATCTCATCGCTTTCTGTATAGGCGTATACCACTCTGAATCCGCAATCCATGAGAGTTTTTGTTGTTTTCACCATCATATCTCTAAACTTTTCATCAAATGGTGCTTCAAAATGACAGACTTCCTTAGTAAGTCTTGTAAAGCCTCTGCCATCAAGCCTTGCCACCATATAAATATCTGGAAGCAATACCTGATCTAAGGACTGCTCGTAAACACGCATCTTTTTGTCCATCTCATCAAAACGCATTTCTATCATCTCTCCCTGCTATACTTATTTTCCCAAATCTTGTAAATCCGACTGTTACGGCGACGCCCGATAGGTGGACACCATCTGATTTTCACACCACCACCGGATTAATGTGACGGCGCACAATCCATTTAATTAAATGATATCCCTATACATACTGACTGTCAGTTAACTCGTGGTTGATAAAACATGAAGCTGAAACATGCAAGTTTTCTATAGCTTAGTCGCGGGAGCAGGATTCGAACCTGCGTTGCACAGCTTATGAGGCTGGGCTGGAACCATCTCCAGACTATCCCGCAATATAAACGACTCTACAGAGAATCGAACTCTGATCTCCGGATAGACAGTCCGGCATAATAGCCTTTATACTATAGAGCCAAAAGCCTACCCAGGGACTCGAACCCTGAACCCTCTGCTTACAAGGCAGATGCTCTAGCCAGTTGAGCTAGGAAGGCGAAAGCTTAAATGGATCTTGTGGGAATTGAACCCACCTGAATATCCTGCTTGCAAAGCAGGCGACCACCCCATGCAGTCCCAAGACCCGCGGTGCAGAAGTCCGTGCCTGTAGACTTCTGCTAAAGTATTAAGTTTTTCAGGAATAAGAAGTGCCTGCTAACTATTCCCTAATAGGGCGACTGAGAATCGAACTCAGGTTAGATGCATATAAGACACCGGTTCTCACCATTGAACTACCGCCCATCATTTTTTATATTAAAAAAGGACCTACCCACTTTCACGGATAGATCCTAAAACCCTGATTATTATTCCAATGTGCCTGGTATCAGTCTAACATCGGACTTTATAATCTATCCTTCTATTTCTTTCTATACCTTTTTTGCCGCGTGATGTCGCCAAATCGAGCGCACGAGTACTAAGCATATCGATCGTGCAATCATATGCTGTAGTTTCTATGGCTGTGAAATTTGTAAACATCATATTTCTCATTGAAAGCTTAAAACCTTACCTTTCGTAGTATTTCTGTTTTAATTTAACAAAAAAGGAAGCGACCGCATATTTATGTTGATGATTGCATCAAAATAAATAGGACAGGCACTTCCTATGTATTTACATTAGCACCTGTATTATGACTTGTAAAGCACTTTTTCTAAATCTGCAAAAAAATTATGCTTCTTCATATTTCCGGGTTGCAGTATCCACAATATACAACTTCTGGTTACCATACGGATCCCCATTTGAGTATGTTGAAAAAAGATCCAGCGTCAGTACGCCTCCAAGGTCAAGTGGTTCCTCTACAGGTGTATGTCCCACAACCTGGTAAAAGAGATCATCCCTGAACATTCGGTAGAAATCAGCCTGAGGTCTTGCCCAAATCGGTGAATTATCCCTCCACAGTTCCTGCTTAACCATACGGTTAATCCTTGCAAGGATATCATCAATCTCTTTCATATGATATCCACACGTCTGAAAGACAAAACTCTCCGTAAGGCCGGCATGACTGAATAGCACATCATCAATTTTATGGACAAATCTATAACGTTCTTCAATAACACGCTCCAGTCTGGTAATACCTTCAATAGCAGTTATCCTTGCCTGGACAGAATACCCCGATTCCATGGCATCCCAAAGATAGGATACATCGTGGTTGCCATAGCACCACAATGAATGGTCATGCTCTTTTCCAAATTCAGCAGCCCTGTCCAAAGTCTCGTTATATGCGTCTAAATCATTTCCCTTTCCCCAATCATCTACCAAATCTCCGAGAATTACAATGTCATCGTAGCTGTTCTCATCAACTCTATCAGCCATATCAAAAATACATGGCTTTAAATGTACATCAGGAATCACAAGTACTCTGCTCATTTCAAAACTCCGATTATTCCAAACTGATTCATTGCTTCACTAACATTAGGGCTCTCATCTTTTCTCAATCAAAACTTCCCATTTCTTTACGGCTACAGGGACTAAAAGATTATCAACACTTACACCCAGAAGGCCGCTGAGAATATAAAGGTTTTCAATCACAAAAAAAGAGCCTTTATGTCGCCATTTATTAACAGCCTGCGGAGTAATACCCAATTTATCAGCAATGGTCTTATCTTTTAATCCCTTTGTTTTAATCAGATTGCACACTCTATTCTTTGTAGCTTCAAGGTCAAGTCCTTTTACCCTGTCAGGTTCTTCCCAAGACACAGTGTAATCCAAAGGCTCCAACATGTGTCTAAATCTATTTGCTTCTAGGATCTCCATTACTTTTCTATATCCATCATCCATCGATATTGCCTCCTCTATTTTTATTTTATTGGAGATTTATCTCATTGTATATAAACTCGTGGTTGATAAATTGGATAGCTAATCTACAAAGCACCTCTATAGGAAAAGAGTCCCAGGAATGGGCCATGATCCCATAACCTTCCGCGTATGAAGCGGATGCTCTACCTCCCACGCTATCCTGGAATAGCGGACACAGAGGGAATCGAACCCACAACCTCCCGGTTAACAGCCGGGCGCTCTGCCGATTGAGCTATGTGTCCAGAACTACGGTAGCAGGACTCGAACCTGCAACGCCCTGAGTCAGAGTCAGGTGCTCTACCAATTGAGCTATACCGCAATAATGCTGTTAGTGGGGCTCGAACCCACGACCTTCAGATTAAGAGTCTGCTGCTCTTCCAACTGAGCTACAACAGCTTAGTGCTCCCCACGGGGGTTGAACCCGCATCTCTCGGCTTAAAAGGCCGGTGCATATCCGCTCTGCCAAGGAAGCATAATGGGCCCGGGTGGGGTCGAACCACCTCGCAGGGATTTTCAGTCCCCAGCTCTACCAGTTGAGCTACAAGCCCTAAGAGACATAGGTGGGATTCGAACCCACGTTGGCGGAGTTGCAGTCCGCTGCCTTTCCAGCTTGGCTACCATGTCTTAACTACGGCACTTGGAATCGAACCAAGATTACCGGAACCTACAAGCTTCACTAGACTCGCCAAAACCTCGTCAAGTGAACTTGTATGGTTCGCACTAAGCTCGATAAAACCTCGCTAAGTGCTCTACTCAAACATCCTGTGGGCTACCATTACCCCATGCCGCAACGCGCAGTCTTAATCGACTGCAATTATGTCATCAATCGGAACTTCCAGATAAACTGAAAGCGCTACAATCCTATCTATGCTTGGAAGCACTTCCCCTCGCAGATATCTATATACAAGGGATGTGCTTGCTCCCAGGTACTCAGAAACCTCTGGTACTGTATGTCCGCTCTCTCTGATCAGTTCCCTAATCCTAATTCCTGTTCCTTCAATATCAATTACTGGATAATCCATTCTTCCATTCTCCTTTTTCGCATTAAAAAACCACTTAACTCTTGCAAGCTAAGTGGCTACAGATCTCAATGACCTCATTTATTCTTAATGCTCCGGATCATCCATCATTTGGCATATCCAGGACCACTTTCCACCAACTTGCAATTTGCATAACTAACAAAGCACTTCTGATTTTTGCAGAACTGCATAAACTGTTTGTTATTAAATTGCTTGTTGATAGTTACGTAGTACATTTACAATAAATCCTCTTAACTTTCTGCTGCTCCCCGCAGCTCCATATCTTTGTTCTGTTAGTATTATCTCCCTGTCGGACCTATTTGTATAGTGTCATCAGATGACACTTAAGTGGGCAGGGTGAGACTCGAACTCACGGTGTTTCCTTGTCAGGGTTTTACAGACCCCTGCCTTCGCCACTAGGCATACCTACCCGGAGCGTTTGCGGAAGGATTCGAACCTTCGGCACAGTTTAGCCGTGCTTCGCTTTAGCAGAGCGATACCATAAGCCATCTCGGTCACGCAAACATAAGTGGGTGGAGCAGGAATTGCACCTGCGGTGTTTCTAATGTGGGAGTTTTACAGACTCTTGCCCTCGCTTCTAGGCATACCCACCCATAATAGCTCCTGCGGGACTCGAACCCGACATTTCCAGCTTGAGAGGCTGACGTCCTTACCAATTAGACCAAGAAGCCACAGTGATCCCAACGGGACTTGAACCCGGTATCTCTGACGTGAAAGGCCAGCGTCCTAAACCATTAGACTATGGGACCATACGCAGGCACTTTAACGCCTGCAATCTATATTCAGTTCATGCGCTTAGTGAATAAAGCCATTCCCCTTCAGTTACGATAATGTCGTCCATAGCAACACCTAAAACAGCTGCTAATACGACTAAATTGTCCAGTGTTGGCATGGCAGTTCCGTGCTGCCACTTGTAAATCGCCTGTGGAGTAGCAAAACCGAACACATCCTGTAAATCCCTCACAGACATACCGGCTGCCACTCTTAAATCTGTAATTCTCTGTCCCGTGGCGACCATATCGATCGCTGGAATATTCTGTGTCATTTCCGACTCCTTTCTGGCCTCTGGCCAAGTACACGAGGTGGGGTGCTGCACATCCAGGGGATGTGCGCTTAGCACCGACCGAAGTAGAACGTAGATCGAACCCACATGCCGCGCCTGTCTCCACTCCGTTTCGGTCGGCTCAGAACAAGCGTCCCCCGGACGCTTTGAGCCCTAAATCAGGTGCGTCTACCAACTTCGCCACTCGTGCAAAACAGACCCGCCAGGACTTGAACCCGGACTAACAGTTTTGGAGACTGCTGTGCTGCCAATTACACCACGAATCTATAGCGCAGAGCCTGGGATTCGAACCCAGATATCCGTGAGGAATGTCGGTTTTCAAGACCGATGCTGTACCAATTGAGCCAACTCTGCATATTTTGAGGCAAAAGAAAAACCGCTTGCCTTTTCATCTAAGGTAAGCGGTACGCAAACATGTTTATCTATAAGCTTCCGATCCGGTCTCTATACTATCCGGTTCTTAGCCAAAACAACATTTTCTCGCATTTGCCTATCCTTAAATGAGCGCATGAAATTAAACATCCACTCTGATTTGCTCTGGAGTGATGATTCATAACTTTCGCTATAGAGGCAATAATTGCGATTCACTGTTGTCATGTCTCTTTCTTTTCCTTTCCGGGAGCTCTTATCTGCTCCGCTTATCTCTCTTATATATCGAATGATAACACCGGTAAGATTAGTTGTCATTATATTTGTAGTATAAAATAATCGGTCAGATCTTTGCAACAGCCCTCATCTGAACCAGCATAATCTGCTTGGTCTTTTCATCCATAGCCCCAAACAGCTTAAGAAGCTCAACAGAATCCGCATCAAGCTCCGGGGCCTTGATAACTCCACAGATAAGGTATTCAACTGTAGTACCAAGAACATCAGCGAACTCTGCAATCATGCTCTGTTTCATATCGCCATGGTCATTCTCATAATAAGAGATCATGCTCTTTGTAGTGAGCATTGCTTCAGCAAGCTCTTCCTGTGTCATGTTCTTCCTGATCCTTGCTGCTTTAAGTCTCTGTCCAAGTGTTTCCTCTTTAAGTGTTGTATTCATCTTCTCCCTCTTTCCGGGCCGAAACCAGAAAAAGGTTAAAGAAAAGGACACACAATAAGACTCAGCCTTCAACTGATTTCTTATCATGCGTCCGCGGTGGGTCATGCCCCCATATCATGATGCCCTAATTTAATTGTCATGTTATGCACGGAAGTCCGCGCCTGTATTCTAAGTCAATTCACAGATAGCATCTGCCGGAACCGGCAACTTTATAGATGATGATAACTTTGAAGAAGTTGAAATCCATGATTATGTTCCAAGAAAAGCCAGCTTTGGTGTATACCTTGATGGAGACAGTATGGAACCTACTTTTAAAGACGGACAACTGGTATGGATTGAACAGACAGAATGTCTTGATTCCGGAGATATCGGACTTTTTTACCTGGATGGAAAAACTTATTTCAAAAAATATATTGTGAAAGCAGCCGGTAGTTTCCTGCAATTACTAAACGCAAAGTATAAGCCACTTCCCATAGGCGAATACAGCACATTCAAAATTTTCGGCAAGCTTGCCATTGATTAGTGTCCGTATTATAGGACATTCCTTTTGGTATGATGGTACTTGTCAGAAAGGCTTTACCTATTACCGAGAGGAGATGATGTTTTGAAAGATTTGTCTTATTCCAACAAACTCTATGACCTTCGTAAATGAATAAGCTCAGCCAGAATAAACTGGCAGACGAACTGGGAATCAGCAGGCGCACCATCAGCATGATAGAGAATGGTGAGCAGAATGTTTCCCTGGATTATGCATATAGGATCTCAGCCTATTTTAATCTGCTAGTTCAGGAAGTTTTCCCAGAAACAAAAGAAAAATCTGGCCAAGCAAATACAGAATAATCTATTGGTACATCAGCCCGCTACAAGAGCGGGCCAGTTTATGCCTAAAAATCAAAGGTGAGAATATACTTATTCTCTTCATCATAATACTCTGCGTACAAGTAATGCCGATCATTAGTAATATGATACTGACCCTTCAATATCTTCCCTAATAGGCGTCTAAAACCTATTATTCAATGGCACACCTACCGTATTATCATCAGGTCATTCCTGCCTTATGTTACTTTATGCGATTGTTACTTAGTTGAATCTGCGATATTCTCAGTACTGTTAATCAACTTATCAAAGTCACTTTCATATGTCTTGTCCTGTATAAGTCTATATTTTTCAAACTCGCTCTCTGCAAATTCTTTTGCTATAGCCGCAGTTACTTTCCCTTTATTTTGCAGAACTTCAGCATCGTTAAAAACAAGAAATGCATCTAATTTTGATTTCCAATCTGCCATTGTCATCGGAACATGCCTCTTAGCCTGCCTCGTCGCATAATCAAGATACATTGTTACTATCTCATTTAGTTCTTGTATTTCATCTTTTAACAAATAGTTTTTTGCTATTGAAACATCCGTCTTTATGATTTTCCCATCCGGTGCGTTTTTCCATGAAGTTAATCCCATGTGTTCCTTTGTGTGATCAGCTCTGGATACGATAAGTTCTGCAGCTGTGTTTCCATGAACAGCATAATGCATTTTATTCCGCACCGTTGCATAGAATTCTCTTGTCACAGGAGCATCTTTATCATAATCTGCAGCAGTTGCATATATATCTGTTATTTTCTGGTAGAATCTTCTTTCACTGGCTCGTATTTCCTGAATTTCAGCTACTAACTGATCAAAATAATCTTCATCAAATATTTTTCCATTCACTAGTCTGCTTTTATCAAGAACATAACCCTGTTTAGTAAATGCATCTAATACCTTCGTTGCCCATTGTCTAAATTGTGTTGCCTTATCAGAATTTGTCCTATATCCTACAGCAATAATCGCTGCCAAAGAATAAAACTTATAATTGTAGTTTTTTCCATCATCAGCAGTTTGTGCATATTTTGCACAAACTGAATTTTCATCCAATTCCCCCGAAGAAAAAATTTTTTTGAGATGCTTCGAGACAACTGACCTATCAATATCAAAAAGCTGTGCTATCGCATTTTGAGTTAACCAGACATCTCCATCTTGCACTCTAACTTCTATTCCATCACTTTTAGAATCTTTGGTAAAAATCAAAAAATCAACAGTACTATTTCTTATCTGAACATTCTTTTTCATACGAAAACCCTCTTTTTATCTTTAAAAAGATTCTTATAAAAATCCACAGCCCTCTTTATCTCTTCCTCTGTCGGATTCCCCTTCTGCAAACCTCCCACCAACTTAAATAGGCCATAGGTGTCATATCCTCTTGAAATATAACGTCCAAGCCCGTTATAATGCTTAGCCTTTTCATTCCTTCCAGATGACGAGGACGTACCTCCATACGCTTATCAAGTTTTCCTTCGCCATCATATGCTCTTATAAGAAATTGCATGATCGTCTCCTTTTTACCTGTTCATCTACATCTATCCAACAATGCGTCAACCAATACTGCCATATGTCCATCTGCCACAGAATCAGCAATCCAGCTGCCTTCACTGAAATGATCTCTCCTGAAGTGCCATGCAATAACCGCAAGGATCTGTTTCGCTGTGAGTGCATCCAACCATTCCTTCGTGGGCTGAGCCAGATCCCGGTCAGACAGCTTCCCGTCCTCAACCACCTGGCCGTAGTCCGTGATCACTACATTACTGTCATAGGCCTCATGGAAACAGGTCTCTAAAATGTCATAAAGACCTTGATGTCCCTTGTTCGGCTGATAAACACTGTGCTTCTCAAAAAAAGTCCTCAATTCTTCATCTTCAGTTATCGAGTGAAAAAGAACAGAGTACTTCCGGCACCACCGAATCACACTATCTTCTATCTTTTCGTCTCCAATAATATCCTTAAGTGTTTCCTCACCGGTTGCAAGGATTTTGTCATCCAATACTGCAAAGATGATTTTGATATCATACTCAGGATTATTTTGAATAAAGTCATTGCAAGCCTGGATAGCTTTTCGCCACGCTTTATCAACCGGATATCCAAATATTCCTGCAGATATCAACGGAAATCCTATAGAATGCAGATTATTTTCTTTTGCAATAATAAGTGACTGCTTATATGCGCTGTACAAGAGCTTAGGCTCATTATGATTTCCACCAGACCACCTCGGACCCACAGCATGTATTACATATTTCGCAGGAAGATTGAACCCAGGTGTAATGACAGCAGAACCTTCATCACAATGGCCAATCTTCTGACAAGCAGCCGTCATTTCCTTTGAACCGGCATCGCGAAAAATAAAGCCACATACTCCACCGCCTTCCCAAAGTCCTGTGTTAGCCGCATTTACAACTGCTTCTGTATCTAACTTTGTTATTCCTATCTTCTTGATTTCTATGGAGCTCATACTATATATGCCTCACCTTTCAGGTATTATCTACGTCCTATCCATTCATCTTCTTAAACATATTAGTAAACTCACTTGGCAACTGAGAGTCCTCCGCTTTAATCATTTGGATACGGCTCTATTCCTAAGGAATACACTCTTCACGACAATTAGCAGTCATAATTAGTATTCCTCTATTGTCACAACACTATAATTCGGTTATTTTCTGTATCTGCTCAGAATTCCCGCGTACCAGCTGAAGAAAGTGCTCATCAGACTCATCCTCGGCATCACACATTTCAAAAAATCATCACTCGCAGTTTCTTTTATAATTCTCTGCTACTCTTCTTATTTCTTCTTCCTCTATAGGGATAAGTTTCTTCTCACAATATAAATCTCGCCCCAGTAAATCATGTAGCATAATATACTTATCAGTTTCCAAAAGATTAGGATTCTCGTCCAACAGTGTATTCACTCGCTGAAGATTAGATGAATTAGTAAGCTGATCTACAATTTCCTCGTAGTTTATCTCCCCAGCCTCTGCAAGTTTTTTTAAGCTATTTAACATTTCCAACCAATGATATAAAACCTTTTGCTTTTCTTTATATGCCTCTTCTTTAGTCATAATTCGCGTTTTATGTCGTTTTGCAGCCAGTTCAGAAGACTCTTTCTGTTCCTCTTTTCTTAAAATCTCATCTGCCTTCGATTCTTTTGAATTCAACGCATCTATCATTCCATGAAAAAATGGAACAACATGATTTCGCCATGCATTAGGTATTACTTCATAAACCAATTTATCTACGCCACGATTTATTAAATCCTCTCCAACTTCTTCAATCTTATAACGTGCCTCATCTTTTAATCGATCGACCATCGGATTAGATCTCTTTGTAGGAACTGCTGGCTTTGGGGGTATTGTTCTATATACTACTGGTGGTTGGTCAACATAATGTTTTAGTTCTCTTAGTACTCTATGAGGCTTCTTGTTCATCAACCTTCCATAGTCATCAATAAAAGCCTCTCCACTATTGTACTTAGCATATAATTCATCATCTGGAATGATATAAATAATATCCTTTTGCTTAATCCTATGTTCACTCATACACACCAACTCTCTTCCATCATGTCGCCATACAGATTGCCCTTTGATTCATTCCAATCAAAAACATAATCTACTAGCCATGATTAACAACAACATTAAATACTCTTCTTTACGGTGCCTAATCTGTCATGAAGTGCATCATAAAATCTTGGCATGGTATCGCACTGAAATTTAATCATTTTGTCCCAATCTGCTTTATCTTTAACATTGACTCCTTCCAAACGCGCAGATATACGGCTAGACTTCTTTTCATCCAGTCTTTCCCAAAATAAATCAGCGCCAAAATCTTTTTCTATATCCGCCTTTTTCGCAAATAATGCATCAAAAATTCCCTTATTTTCTGTCTGATCTCCTACATTTATTGTCAGCTGACAATCTGCGTATGAAGTTGCTGCTATAAATTCAAAAACGCATCCCGACACACCCGATCCGCAGGATAGCCAATGATCAGTTCCTGGATTAACATTCTGATAGATTTTTGAAACAGTATTAAACTTTTCAAGCAGCGTAGTCCAATATGCTTTCCTTATCATTTCTATTTGACTGCTACTCTCCTGAACAGATTGAGTCTCTTTTGCTTTATCTGCCATTTTAATCATATATTCTTCAGCTTCTTTGACAGGTATAATCTGCTCAATGTCCAAGAACAGTTCTTCCTGGTACTGATACGGAGTTGCCTTAAAGCACTGGACTGATATTCCATGATTAAGCATCCACATGGCTGTAGATGTTACTTCTTTTCTAAAATTTCCAGCAACCATTATAATTCTCTGGTCTTTATCATTAAGAGAAATCTCATCCATTGGCTTACCATTATAAAACTCTGTAATTTCAGCCTTTGCCTCTTTTCCTTTTTCATATTTATCAAGGTAATCCTGATATATCTCGACAATCTGTTGTGTACTCAAAGTAGCGCAGTAAGAAACATACTTTAATGCTTGCCAATTTACATCTTTTCCAGAATCATCAAGCTTATTTTCTATAATCACAAGCGATCCCTGCTTATCAAGAGCAAGTAAATCCAGTCTCTCATTGGTATCATTAAACCCATCAAACTCCTTCTGAATAATAAGAAATTCTTCTCCTAAACATTCCGGGTTCTTCGCAATCCACTCCTGCAAGTGCTGTCTTTCCTTAAAACCGAGCTCATGAAATGTCTTCTGCGGTATCTTTTTTATTTTATTATTTGACTTGTCAATAATATACATAAGCCCTCCAATACACTAATATGCTCTGTAATTATTCTATAGATTCAAGATAATTCACTTTCTTCCCATGCGTCTTGGCATACTCAATCTCAGAACGAGTGCTATCACCAATATAGCCTCCGACATTGATTACAAATATCTCATCAGACATGTCAATTTTTCGCTTGTGCATATCATCTAGCATCTCTTTAGTCCTGGATAATGTTCCCTCATCCATTACATCCCATACTTCCTGATCTCCTGAATGACCAAAGAGGCCATCACTGATAACAATGTTGCCCTCAAGTGTAAGTCTCTTCTGAGCTTCCATAAATTGATCTCTAAATCGTGTACTGCCACACAGGGTAACTACCGGATATTTAGCCATGATACCTCCACGTAATTTATCAATATCTGCTTCGTGAACTATATTCCAACGTAACCTTTTCATTTGCAATCTTAAGTTTATTTCTTAATCCTTCATTATTGTCTAATTCTGAAACCACCCACGGTTGAAGCATATATGGGAACACTGGATTAGTTAAATCCCATACAGGATAATTATTTGTTGCCTTGCCAATTATAAACAACTGCTCTAACCAACGAACTGCGCCATCATTTAAAGGTAATTCCGATGTATGATTATCTTCTTTATAAAGCTCGTATACTATAGCAGCCTTGTAGTCGTCTAACTTTTTAAGATTCTCCTTTGCGTTTTTTAGAGCTTTCTTCGTAATTCTTTTTTCCTTGTTTTTACTCCAAAACGCACTAATCCCACCAACAACTGAAATAGTAAAAGAGCAAATAAATACAAGAGATATCACAAATCCATATTTATTTCTAAAATCCACCATGTACATCTTCGTAGCAAGATTATCAGGCAGAAATAAAACTATTCCTGTAGCAATAAATAAACATATAAATATTTTCAATGGAGCTTTTATAATATCAGCAAAATTTACATTAAAATTCATTCCTCCCTATACTCCCTCTTACAAATCTATTTTCTTTAACTGTGTTTCATCTACTAAATAAACATTTCCTCTAGCTCTTGTCATTGCTACATAGAGCTTGTTTTTTGTTGTAGCCGGAAGAGCCGAAAGACTATTCTTTTTGTATAAATCCATGGTTTTCTTATTCAACATGATGCATACATCGTTATAACAATCTTCGCCTTTAGCATCACCCCAATTTTTATGCATTTTTCCATAGTCTGATGCTTTCTTGTAGTGCAACTTTATTATGCTAAAATCATTCCACACTTTCCTAACCGTTTCAGCATCATCTGCGAATATAATCTCTCCTGTAACTCCTTTATTTGAGTATATCTCAATGCCAAGATTATCTCTAACAAATTCACAAACCTGTTCTCCGCATCTCCAGCTCTTTATTAGCGTTGTACCATCAACCACTATCTGCTTTTTACTAAATCTCTTTATATACGTACTACAATCATCATATAGCGACTTATTCACATTACCATCTGCGCTCGTGCTAAATGTGTGCTGATAAAAGTCACCTACAAAAAGCATATTTGTACCTGCATCCATGATTTGCTCTAAAAAATTAAAATCTCTGCCAGAAATATCCTGTACTTCATCTAACACAAAATAATCAAAATACTTTTCTAGCCTTTGTTTGATATCTGGCATTACCCCATCTCTATCCAACAAGTATGCTATTCTATTACTATATAGCCTGTTCTGTGAATCCAGGTAATAATCTAATCTATTTGATTTTGCATACATGTTTTTATTAGACTCATAGTTAATTCCTCTGGCCTGTATTTCATCTGACAGAAACGGCTTGTAGCAAAAACTATAGAGAAATTTAAAATATGTAAAAACCGAGATGCCATCCGGAATTATTCCTTCATTCTTATTTCGTATCTTTTGAATGATATTTTTATAATTCGCTTCTGTATATGTCACAATCAAAACCCGCTTATCACCGTTGCAAATATTATCGATTATATATGTTGTTTTCCCTGCACCGGCTACAGCGAGTATTAATTTCTTATCCATTCTATAGCCCTCTTAATATAATCCGGTACAACAACACCATTCTCGTTCATAAGTGCATAAGCTGCCTCTGTTTTGTTCTTAAGCATGTAATCCACTGCATTTGTTCCAAACAGTTTCTCACATAACGCTTTGTTTCCATCTTCAAGAACAATTTCAAATGTGCGCTGATTGTCACTTCCGTGAAAAAAGATTTCAATGTTATCATCTTTAAAATCCACATATTTATCTATGCAATTTTTCTGACCATCTCCGTCATTATCAGTTATAACAGCCACCCTCGCACCAGTGATTTGCGCAATCTCTAAAAAACGTTTGAAACTCAGACCTCTAATATCCAATACTTGAACATTATCAGTATCCATCTTATGCCCTACTACGCTTTTGTAAAAATCATCCATGAGCATGTATTCTGCTGGACCTTCTACCAGTATTACTCGATTCGACAAAGCAAATTCTATTATGCTTGCTGGTGGAGTTTTCATAAAATACTTCGCAGTCTCTTCCTGTAAATCATGCAAAGATAAAGGCTTCTTTATTTCATCACCTTGAAGAATAAATACATTGCGAAGTTCAAGACGCGTACTAATCATACTATCATGCGTTGTTATAAAAATCTGCCCATTACTAGCTTCACTTATCTTTTCAATAAGAGACCGCAACTTAATATAGCTGAGATGATTTTCGGGCTCTTCAATAAGTATTATCTCGACATTTTCGCTCTTGTGGCTAAGTGCAAAATCGACCTTAACAAAAATCTGTGTACCGGTTCCTTTGCTGTCTAGCGGAATGGACTTCTCATAAATCATAAGTTCATCGCTAAAACTGAGGGTATCGTTTCCCTTAAAGCCAAATGAATAATCTACACCTTCAGGAACACGACTATTTAACCCGGTTAATTGCTCTTTTTCAAATTGGCTCTTAAGCTGTCTGAACTTGCTTTTATGTATTACTCGCTCTTTAACGTTGCTTTCAGTGTAATGTGAATACATTCTCTTAATGAAATCTGTTGTTGCGTAGTCCGAATTCATATTGCTACTGTCTATGAATATATCCTTTATTTTCTTTTTGTATCCTGAATACCCATCATCCGCAAATGTTGAAAAACGTATTTTGTAGTAATCATATGGAAAGAATCTCTCATCTGCTCTAAGAGATTCCAGGATTTCCTGTTCAAAATCAGGGTTTGGTTCACATATCATTCTTAATCCGTATGCTGCAACATCATCCGAATTATTCTTTCCTTCCATCTCAAATCCAAAGTCCCCATCTAGAAATAGCTCTATTCTAACCACCGGTAAGTCTTTATAGTTTTTCCCACCAGCAAAAAATTCATTAATTGCTGAAGCATTTATGATCCTATCTATCCCTATGTTTTCAACTTTACGAACATTGCCACTAACTACCAAATCTATGGCTTCAAGAATAGTACTCTTCCCGGCTTCATTGTCCCCAACGATTATATTTATTCCTTTATTTGGCACAAATTCGAATTCTCGAAATCTTTTATAATTATGTAATTTCACCTTCTGTATTGTTGATGCCAATTATTTCGCCCTCTCTTCTATTGCTAATACAACTATGAGCTAATACCCGGAGGCAATATGCTCCAGATAAAAGCCCATATTACTAATTTCTACAGTAATCCTTTCAGCACAACATAAAGTGCCTTTACTTCTTCATCAGTAAGAGTTACGCCCTTACCCATCTTCTCATGTTCAGGCGCCCAATCTCTAATATCATACTTAGGCACTCCGCCATTCCAAGATATCTTATTAAGTTCTTTCTGCCAGCCCTTTGGACTGGTAGAAAGAACGCCTAACTCTTCAACTATCTCATATTTAAAATCTGCCATAATTGCCCCCTTTAACTGTTTACAACATTTTCTCTATATTAGACATGCTATTCAATCAGCCCTGATACTGTCCATATCATAATAAACAACATTATCTTAGCCTTCTCAATAATGCGAAACTGTAAGTTTTTTATACCTAGATACTGTAACAGCTCCATCATGCAGATCAGAAAGCAATCTTCAATGCGATGTAATCTAAATCATATGTGAATTGTCAAGGTGCTCCAGTCTCACAAGAGGCTGGGGTATATTTTATGAACAAAAGCCCTTGTACCTGTTAACATGCATTGCGGGATAGCGCAACCCGCTGAATTATTTTGCGCTTACCTTATTTGATTATCGTGCATTATTAATGCATACTTGCTATGTCTTTTATTATTTGAATACCCCCATAACATACGCTACTCCTTAATCAACCACCTATAGCCTCCACTAGTACCATTATCCCTTTTTAACGCATTAGTTATAGCCGCTTTTGATACCCCGGTATCTCTTGATGCTTCAGTCATACTGCAATATTCGCAAATAATTGTACCATCCAACTCACACTTGAAAATATGTTTTTTTAAACTCTGTCCCCTTTTTTTATTTGAACATACAGGGCAACCAGAACCGTTTTTACCAGTTCTTGAAATAACCGTGCATTCCCACTCATTCCCACATTTTGAACACTGCCACCACACTTTTTTATTAGAACCGTTAAGAATCATATTGGGTTGCAAACTACCATTTTTCTTATAATTCCATTCAGATGCAATATCAGGCCTTAGAGTTTTTAAATCATTATATCCAGAAAGAACCTTTTCATTTAAACAATATGGACAGCCATGTACTTTGTTTCCCCTAGTCCTTGATCCTACGCTAACTACCCACTCGCCCCCACATGTCAGACACCGCCACCTTACTCTTTTATTTGAACTTGGCAATATCGTCATTGCAGTCGCATAAGGATCATCGATACACTCCACCCATTGCTTTACTAATTCTGGATAATTAGTAGCTAAATCATTTTCCCCCGTTACAACTACTTTCCCAGCACATTTGGGGCATCCCTGCCCATTTACCCTATTAGCTATGCTACTAATCCATACATAACCACATTTCTTACATTTCCATTTTATCTTTTTTGAACTTTGATATGAATATTCCGTAGGACCAACGCCGTCATTAAGGTCTTCTTTCCACTCACTAGCTAAATCAGGGCATAAAAAATCCACATCTTTTCTACCATACTTTCTTATTTTTTCTCCAAAACGGGAATTAGATGTAATCTTACCACAGACATCACATTTATGCGTCATATGATCTTTTACAGCACCACAAGACTCATAACCACATATATGACATTTCCACCAAACTCGCATCTCACTAGCAGCAGAAATCATTTCTGGATTCAAATCCCTATTCTTGTCATAATCCCAATCGAGCATAGCTTCTTCATTATTGAAAACGCTATTCTTTTTCTTTCTTGTAAGATACTGATTATAGATATAAGAACGATCATTTATAAAACTAGGAACAATGGAATAGTCCGTAGAGTACAACTGGTTTATTATTCCCACGATTGCATAGATCATATCATCAATTTGATCTATGCTTTTACTAGGCCTAATGTAAACCAAGCTATCCGCGTCAAGCGGCGGGCATTTCGGTTCTCTTACGTGAAGTATCTTTATACCATGCTCTGAGCATTTCCTATCTTTCATAATATCTTTAGAAGGTGTCTTATGAAAACCTTCTCCATCATACTCTATCCCCAATTTAATATCAGGAATATAGACGTCTATTTCGGAGGGTTTAATCCAGCTAGGTTGATAGGTATTAATAGCATTAGGAAAAAGCTGTTTTAAATAATAAAAAATTGCTTGTTCTGGCAAAGATGTTCTTGTTTCCTTTGCACAATTGGGGCATCCCGATCCTGCCACTCTACTATATACACTTGCTTTCCATCTATGTCCACATATTCTGCATTTCCAATTAGCTTTTACCTCACTTCCCTTCGAAATATTAGTTGGAAATATTGATTCCGCATTATTTTTCTCATAATCCCACTCTTCATTTAGTTTTGGAGTAACTGTGAACAAATCGTTTTTTCCAGGAATAACAACTTTCCCTGAACAAGCCGGACACCCAGAACCAGCTGTTCTGTTACTAATTATGGTGTTATATTCGTATCCACATTTTGCGCATATCCAATATGCCGATTTATTGCTCTTACAAGATACTTTATCAGGATAAATTCCTAATTTGTCATTCTTAGCAAAATCCCATTCATCAATAAGAGACGGATAGTTATCTCCCATTGATCCTTCTTTTTCTATCTTTCTTTGCGTTCTTGCTCGTATAGCCTTTTTCTTAGAACATTTCGGACAAATCCGTCCCGATAGAATTTTTGATGGTGTTGTATTCCACTCATTCCTACAATTATTACAGCACACTCTTATAGAACTATTTGCTCCAATATATTCTCCCAGAACAGTTAAATCTGTCCTAATAGTCATCAATTCTTCTATAAATTGTTCATGCGTTTTCTTTAAAGACATAATCCCCCCTACATTATCAGTTTCCACCACATGGTCATTATACTAATTGCACCAATAATTATCCTCCAAAATAATTCTATGAAAATATCACACAACCACAAAGGTATTTTCGCCAATACTAAAGGATTCCACTATGTACACTCACAGATATAATCCGACTAATCAACTACAAATCAGACCCAAATACACGCCGTATGTCTCTTGTAGGTATGTAGTTCCTGCCATTAAAAGCTGATTCATACCTTGGCTTATCGAACCCCCATCTACACCTGGTTGAACAATATATATTTTCAATGATGCAGGATAAACCTTTAATCGGTTTCTTATTTCTTCTAGTGTCTTGTCTAATTGATATTTAATTAAATTACTACTATTAATTGATGACATTTTCCGCTATAATTAAAAGAAAACGGCGAGGCTAATTATGGCAGGAAAACCCAACAAAAATGCAATTTACTTAACTGATGATGAGTACAATACACTTTCTTCACTTTCAAAAAAGAAATCAAG
>NZ_JNKH01000035.1:0-37171 GCF_000701985.1 Butyrivibrio sp. WCE2006
AAAGTGTTCAATCGGCTTGGTAAAACCCATGATCATGGAGCATCGACACCCTCGCATATAAGAATCCAGCTTAAGATGGACAGATGCGAAACCACACTGCTAGATGGTCGTCCATGCACTTAAGCAAACAGCCAGCCGGTTTGAAGCTAACTTCCATGTCAGGGGAACAGACTTTTAATTGAAGCAACCATTTCTGGTTCAACAGGAGATAATAGAACTATTACCTGATTGACACGGGGACAATTATATCATGGGCTTAACTAAGCCTATTGAACAAATATTTATTAAGTTATCAAGGTACATTTAATGTATCTAAAAATATTATACGAGGAGATACAGAATGAGCAGAACAAACTTTGGGGCAAAGCCCCTTATGTATCCGCAGCCGGTCCTTATCATCGGAACATATGATGAAAATGGTGTACCTAATGCTATGAATGCAGCATGGGGGATCACAACAGATTTTAATGAGATCTCTATCAGCCTTTCAGAGCACAAGACAACTGATAATTTTACTAAAAGAGGTGCTTTTACTGTAAGCATGGCTACTGAAGATCAGGTAGTTGCGTGTGATTATGTAGGCATAGAATCTGGAAGGAAGGTTCCGGATAAGTTTGAAAAAGCAGGTTTCCATGCAACAAAGAGTGAATTTGTGGATGCCCCGCTTATTGACGAGCTTCCACTGGCATTGGAATGTAAAGTTAAGAGCTTTTCTGATGGAATCCTTGTTGGAGAGATAGTAAACGTAAGTGCTGATGACAGTGTGATTACAGATGGCAAGGTAGATATGAAAAAGCTGAAGCCTATAGCATTTGATCCATTTAACAATGCTTATATTGGAATTGGTGAGAAGGTAGGAAATGCCTTTTCAGATGGACAGAAAATTAAATAATTTTAAAATCGGGCTATGGATGATATTGCGGTTTAATGTCTCCAGGGCCCGATTTCATAGGGGAGTGGGGCAGTAGGCCATGATGGTAAAATGCACTAATAATATATAAAATATAGATATATATTAAATATATCTATATCAAAATAGAGTTCTATCTAAAACCAGAAAAACAGATTTTGAGAATATTTCCTTATAAAATAGAGTTAAGGGTGTCTGTTCATACAGCGCTGTGCACTGTTGTGCTAAGCGTGAGATTATTTATAGCTTTGAATATTGGATTTGCCCCTTGCCAAAACCTCCTTTTGCTCTGAGCTCAAAATAATTGATGAGGTTGTCGCTGAAGCCACCCTCCTCATCATAGGACAATCCTCCCATAGTCATGGGAATTACAGCGAATCTGTTCTTGATTTCTAAATTCCCGATCTTGTACGGACTTCCCAATACATCATACTTAGACATTTGAAATCTCCTTTCATACATTAAAATACCCCACCCATTGAAATGCCTATAGATATTTTACTATCAGCTGGTAAGAGTTGCAAACAATTTTATTGAACAAGACCTAATGATGATGTAAAACCAAAACTTGCACTACGAATGACCAAAAAGAGTAGGAAGTTATCTTAACCATGAGATAAATACGGTTGATTTCGTCGTGTGGACACGATAAAATAAACGTAGAGTATCGTTTAAACATGATAGGTGGAGGCCGCTATGAATCACAATATCTTGAAGCATGTTATTTTAGAGCAGATTGAGTTAATACAAAATGCTGAGATTATAGGCCGTGACTATGATTTCGAAAAAAATGTCAATTATATTTTGGTGGGACTTAGAAGAGCTGGAAAATCGACCCTTTTATATAAGATTGCCAGAGAACTTGTTGAAGCAGGGTGTGACTGGTCTCAAATAGTTTATCTTAATTTCGAGGATGACAGGCTTTTGGGGTTCACTAAGGATGACTTTAATGACATAGTCGAGACTGCCTATGAGCTTACAGATGCCAAAGAAATATACTATTTCTTCGATGAAATCCAGATCATAGATGGATGGGAACATTTTGCCAGGAGAATGGCAGATCAGAAAAAACATGTGTATATAACCGGAAGTAACGCGAAAATGCTTAGCTCTGAGATGGAAAAAGTTCTTGGAGGCAGATATCTGTCCAAAATGATCATGCCTTTTTCTCTTAGAGAGTCTCTTGATTATAAGGAGATATCACATGATGATAAGGCACTTTTGATGACCTCTAAAGTTGCAAAGGTTCGTAGAGGATGCCAGGAGTATATTTCGAGTGGCGGTTTTCCTGAAGCACAGCTTTTATCAAACAAAAGAGAATATATTAAGAGTGTCTATGAGAAGGTTCTCCTTGGCGATATTATAGAACGTGAAAAAGTAAATAATAAGATGGCTCTCAGACTCATGATAAAGAAAATAGCCGAGACAGTAATGCATGAGATTTCTTTTAATACACTGGCGGGAAATGTAAAGGCAACCGGAATCAAGACATCAACAGACTCCATGATAGATTATACTTCTTATGCAGAAAATGCATATCTTCTGTTTAGAAACAGGAATTATGTCTCTAAGTTTGCAGAAAAAGAGAGTACTCCAAGATTCTATTTTTACGATAATGGCCTTTTGTCATTGTTCCTGATAGATAAACCATCTGCGCTTTTGGAAAATGCAGTAGCAGTGTATTTAAAGCGCAGGTTTGGCGAAGAGGTTTACTATTTCAAATCCTCACAAACAGGAATAGATATTGATTTCTACCTTCCCGAAGAAAACTGTGCTATTCAGGTTGCATATAGTTTGGAAACAGCAGAAGACAGAGAAACTAAAAGTCTCATATCTTTTGCTGAAAAAACAGAAGGTATACAACGCCTTATCATAGTGACCAATGAGGAAGAACGAATAATAGTTAAAGGTGACCATATAATAGAAGTAGTGCCCGTTTACAAATTTATACTGGGTAACACGGATGCAACATAATATCGCTTTGAAAGGAAAAAACTGTTTTATAATTTATATTACCGTTGTTTAGGAGATAATTTGAGAGATTCGTTATCGGTCATAAGGAATGGCCAGAAATTAACTACAAAAGAAGAAATAATACTTATATTGAGACTGAGTTTCCCGGCTATTCTGGCTCAGATATCATCAATAATTATGCAATACATAGATGCATCCATGGTTGGGCATCTTGGGGCAAATGCTTCAGCTTCCATAGGACTTGTGTCGAGCAGTACATGGCTTATTGGAGGTATACTGACAGCTGCAGCAATGGGCTTTTCAGTATGTGTAGCTCACAGGATAGGTGCAAAAGATGAAGAAGGCGCTCGTGTAATTGTAAGATGGGGACTTCTTTGTTGTCTGCTTTTTAGCTTACTCATCATGGTAATAGGAGTCATGGTAAGTTCAAAGCTTCCTGCATGGATGGGAGGAGAAGCTGCCATAAAAAAGGACGCAACGGCATATTTCCTTATTTTTGCCCTGTCAATTCCTGCAAGGGAGATGCTGTTTGCATCACAGGGAATGATCCAGTCAAGTGGAAATATCCGTGTTCCAAGTATACTGAATGTTATAATGTGTGCGCTGGATGTCTTTTTTAATGCACTTCTTATTCCTCATTATGGGGTAATGGGAGCTGCACTTGGAACAGCTTTTTCCTTTGTAATAATCGCAACGGTCATGTTGTACATACTACTTGTAAGATCATATTCACTTAGCATTGTCAGAAGAAGGGAAAAGAAACCTGTCGGATTAAAAGGATTTGTAGAAAATGAACTTATTGCAGCTTTAAAAATAGCGGTCCCCGTGGCTATTGACAATATCATCATGGGATTTGCCTATGTTGCATTTACCCGTATTGTTTCACCATTTGGAACGGTTTCCGTTGCTGCAAATTCATTCTCGATAACAGCAGAAGGCCTATGCTATATGCCGGGCTATGGAATAGGAGTAGCTGCAACGACGATAGTAGGGCAGTGTATCGGAGCAAGGAGAAAAAACCTCGGGAAAAGGCTTGGCTGGATGGCAGTCATATTGGGGATGATTATCATGGGTATCAGCGGAGCTCTCATGTGGGTATTTGCACCATTCATGATAGGAATTTTGTCCCCTGATACAGAAATCAGGAAACTTGGAACCCAGATACTAAGGATAGAAGCATTTGCTGAGCCTTTATACGGAGCATCAATTGTAGCTGCCGGTGTATTCAGGGGAGCAGGAGAGACGCTTTTATCAAGTGTTCTTAACCTTCTTAGCGTTTGGGTGGTCAGAATTCCTTTGGCATATATTCTTGGTTCAAAATACGGACTTAAGGGAGCGTGGATCGCCATGTGCTCAGAGCTTTGTATAAGAGGAGCGCTTTTCCTGATCCGTCTATTTTTGTGGGATACCAAAGATAGAGGATTTCTATAAAGGATAAACTTGGCAGAGAACAAGGACGCCATTGCAATGTATGAGAAGTATGGTTTTGTGAAAATGAATGATGAAATGGAACTTATTAAGGTACAAAGGTAGTTTCCGACTATTTTTAATCCAGGATAAATGAGAAAGAAAAATCGCGGTTTGTAGTGGAGAAACGTGTATTTAGAAACGAGATCATTGACACCGGATTTGGTGGAAACTTATATAGATATTTTTTGATTTCGTTCTTCATTGCAGTTCCCGTGATCATTCGCCAAGGAGCAGTGGGTTTAATAGAGGAAAAAATAATGATAAAAAAAGCGATCAGGGTTGCTCTTACGATAGTATGCACGCTTGCAGGAATCCTGATAATATTTTTGTTGATGATAAAATACGAAATGTCATGGAAGATTACTAAAGTCGGGCTCGAAGAGTCTCCAGATGGGAGATACAGCATCCTTTTTCAATCGGTTGGAGAAGCTGACTGGCCTTTTGGTTATTCTCATGCCAAAGTAACGGTTAAGGACGGTGGCAAGATCATAGAGACATTTTGTGAGGATATAGCCGATGATGGAGGGCAGTTTAGACCGGACAATTATTCCGTGGAATGGATGAAGTATGGTGCTGTAATAACTTTTATGGGTAGCGAACAACCAGATCGGGAAGTCGAGATATTCTACGATGGTCGGGATTCTTTTTCAGGCTATACCAATGAAGAAATTGAGGATATCTTAAAGGATCGGTATGACATTCATAGGGTTGATAAGGTAATCAAAGATAAAGATGGGTATGCCATCAGAGCTGATGGTATTGATTTTCACGCGGATACTGGTCTGGCCATGCATGACAGTTATCCTCAGGAAGTATTTAAGGCTGTGACTGAAGAACTTTTCCCAGAGAGGTTTAACAGAAGCGTAGAATGGGATGTAAAAAAAGGAGAAGATCCTTCAGACATTGTATATATACCGGTTATATCTATGAACGGTCCCGGTGCTCTGGACATAAATCCCTATTGTGATGATATATGCGAGTGGCTTGACAACTGCTTTGAGCGGCTTCCGTACAACAAAGCGAAGACAATGTATGACGCAACCGGCTTTACAGCCGCTACTCCGGGTTATGGCAATGTGCGATTATATTTTAATAATATGCTCAGACTGGATAACTATTCTGAAGACAGGACAGGCTTTTACAATAACCTGTATACCAGTATAGAACGTTACTTAAATTATGAATATAGTGCGTTCGGAGGAGCAATGCCCATTGATTCTGCTGATACTGAATCTGCCGATGAGATTGAAGCTACTGATGAGATAACTGACGATGTAATAAAACAGTGGGCCACATATGATTATGAAGTGGCATATGATTTTTCTGATGGGAGAGAGTATGCTCTTGTGCCCATAGACCGCGCTTTGGGAAGCAGTTTTTACGTTCTTTTGGAATTTAATGAAAAAGGAAATCCTGACACCGCAGAGCTCATAAATCAGGACCCTTTCAACCAGCACGGAGGAGAGGCAAGGTTTATTTCATTCCTGGATGATGGGGATACCGGCTTTGCTGCGTTATCATACTCAGGTGGCAGTGAGGGTATGCTGTTCGAAACATTCGACGGAGGAAAAAGCTTTAGGGAGGTAATTCTTCCTTCCCCTAAAATAGAGCTTCCGACGGGAGAGTATTATAATCCCTTTGTAATGCTGGAAGAAGCTTGGGAAGAGAAGGATACTATCTACCTGAAGGTTGGTCAGGGGCCCGATGGAGATCATCATAGTGAAGCACTTGACGGAGCATATACCGTAGGCATTTATGCTTCAAAAGATGGTGGAAAATCTTTTGAGTTTGTTAGAGAAGAGGCGGAGTGATCAGGAGCAAAGACACAAGGATGAAATTATGCGTGAAGGGATGAAATTAGTATTTCCTACTTTAGCCTATAAAGATAAGGCAATTGAGTATATAAATGAGTTCTATGAATACGGATCAGAAATAAATGGAAGCGGAGCACTTGACTGGTTTTTAAAAGAATCTACATATGAAAAGTGGTTGGACAGACTTATTGGAGCTATGGATATAGCTAATCTGCAGGAAACGAAGGTGCCTGGTCTGACATATTTCTATGTTAGAGAAACAGATAACAGGATCATCGGGATGATCAACATTCGCCTTGCCTTAAATGATTTCCTTCGTAAAGAAGGTGGTCATATAGGCTATTCTGTTAGACCGACCGAAAGAAGAAATGGCTATGGAACAGACATGCTCACTGAAGGGCTCAAAGTATGTAATAAAATAGGAATTCGGGAAGTATTGGTTTCTTGTGATAAGGAGAACCTTGCTTCAGTGGGAGTAATAAAGAACTGTGGTGGATTGTTGAAAGAAGAATTCTATAGTCAGACTTATGATGAAATGTTGCAGATGTATGTAATAAAACTTGAGAATTGATGGGGGCTCGACTGGGTAAGCCTGGCTGATGAGTTTATAATGCCGACAAACCGTATGTGTATTGAAGATGCAGTGACAAAATATTCAATCACTCTTTTCGATGGCGGAAAATACCATGATTACGAAGGTGATATCGGGGATGTGATTCTTGAATATAAGGACAGGGATCTTGATGGTGATCATAAACCGGACGTGATAAAGCGTGAAGGGCAGCATTATGTCTTTGAGTTTACCCGTAAAGGGACATTTACGACGGATGATTATTCTGCTAGTCCCATTGAGGGAGAGGTGATCCAGTTTCAGGATATTGCATGCAGAAATTTTGATGAGATAGAGATAGTCCATTTTACGTTCGGAACTGGCGGACCGTTTGCATGGGATACAACAGTATATTTCTGGCAGGATGGGGAGTGGAGAGCATTTACTGTCATTGATAAGGATGGAGAAATCAATTCGAGCCAGCTCCAGGAACTTGTTGCAAAAGAGACAGAAATGCCTTACGAAGCAGGATCAGTAAGGGTTGCAGATGTTAAAATGAATCTTCTCCTGCTTGATCTCGGAAGTAAGGACGGATCCTCTCAAACAACGGATTACAGGACAGCAGATTTACATATGAACTTCTTTCCACAATACCTTGTTGAGGGAGATTATGAGTGTTCGAGTTTTAATTCCGATATGGCGCTTGTCAGGACATGGCCTTTTGATGTGACCGGTGATTCGGTTGAGCTTACTTCCGGGCTGCAGCGAAAACTCAATATATTCCCGGGGAGGACAGGAACTTCCTTTTAATCAGAACCAAATATGCTATGGATTAATATACCAATCACACAGATGGAGGTGTTCATGGGTAAGATCAGCAAAGCTATTGAAAAGAAAAAGAAAGAGCTAATGTGGCTTAAGATAAAGCTTGGAATAAAGGTTGGTGCCATAGTTCTTTTACCTGTAATAATAGGGATAGTTATCCATATTATTAAAAAGAAGGCAAAAAAGCATGTTAAGAGTAAAATTCAGGAGAGCATCAGAAACCACGCTGTAAAAAGGCAGGAAAATGATGAAGAGCCTGAATTAAACGATGATACTATCGACTGATTTAGGAGTTGCTTTTTATCATCCGGGAAGGATCGATAGTCAACTACCCATTATCTTTAAGTGATGGGGAGTTGACATTAGTTGGATTATGTCAAATAAAATACTTAAGCCGGAAATCAGTATTTATACGGATTTCCGGCGATACTAATCTTTAAATCATTGATTTCTGCACACAGCAAGAAGGTGGCTGGAGCTTCCAAGGAGCTCTCGCTTTTCACAAAAGGCAAGATGGTACTTCACATACTTTTCGAAGTTCTCACCCTCAAGACCAAAGTCTTTTCGGCCCTCAGCAAGCTCAAGAATGCCATCTGTTGCAACTATAGTTTTAATCTCCAGGGGCGCCTTTGCAAGGAGCTGTTCAAATTCAACTATATCAAAACCTGTGAAAAGCTGCTCGGCAAAGTGCCTGTTCTTGAGGTTTTCTGTGAAGTTTTCATTAAAACCATCAATGAAGCTTCCACACTGGCTGCACACATAGTTGTTGTTCATGATTGCATATACAGATAGGAATGCTATAAGGATAATTCCGCTCTTCTTTGTTATACGCTTTGCTTCTCTAAGAGCCGCAAGCTGCTCCTCCTGTGTGTAAAGATGGTACATTGGACCAAAGAGCATTGTCATGTCAAAGCTCTCGTCATCCAGCATGTCCAGCCGCACTGCATCTCCATGAAAAGTCTTAATGTTTGGAATTCCTTCAGCATTTTTTTGGAGTTTGTCAAAATTGGAATCAGAGTATTCAACTGCTGTGACATCAAAGCCTTCCTTAGCAAGTTCAATTGAAAGTCTGCCTGTGCCTGCACCTATTTCAGCTACTTTTTGGCCATCGTTTAAGTATTTGTGGATGTAATGCATGGTAGTGATGTACTCGATCTTACCCTGTTTTGAACCATCCAGTCTGTTCTCCTCCGCATAATGTGCGTAAAAGCCCTTTACGATTTGTTCTCTTTTTTCCATAATTTGCTCCTCCAAATATTATTATTTTTCTGAAAATAATTAGTCTCGATTATAATTGTCAAAAAATAATGTGTCAACATGATTTTTGTCTAAAAAAGGTTTGTTCATCCTTTTGTCTGAAACATCATCTTGTAAATTAAAATTACCGGCTATAAAATCGATATTAGCTGTTTCAAAAAAGAGCCAATGCATCAATCAGCTTAGGAATGACTGGAGATATACACAAATGACAATAAGCGAAAAAGACAGGAAGCTCTTTAGGAAAAACCTCTCGGATGTGATACAAAGTAATCACAATGGATGAGCTTTCTGAATTTACTCCGGAAATAAAGAAATCCTTAAGAAATGGCACTTTAAAAATTCAAGAAAGAAGAAAAATATAAATGACAAATGACGATAAAATCATAAAACTACGCCCGCACCATCTTTTGTGTACGCAGGGCTACAGTGGAAAAGGTTACGATGAAAAATTTGTTCTTAACATGACACTGATAACAGACAGAATGAGGACAGATCCCGATCTCAAAGTCCGGATAGTTTTTTCCACGGACGATATATGCAGATTCTGCCCAAGAAAAAGAGGCGAAGGAATATGCGCTGATGATGAAAAGGTGCTCATATTTGATAAGAGAGCAGTATCCCTCCTTGACCTTGAAGAAAAGACCTATGATTATCAGGACCTTATAACAAAAGTCCATGAAAAGATGACTCATGAAAAAATGAAAGAAATCTGCGGCATCTGTGAATGGTATCATATGAGTGCCTGCGAAAAAAACATACTTACAGGCAAATACCTGCTAAGAAAATGATAGTTGAGTTTTTAAGATAACTTTTTTATTTGCAATAAAAACAGAATTGTGCTTGCAGGATCCTGAGAAAAATATATAAAATTTAAAAACTTACACACTTAACTTGACATTCTCTAAGGCAGACCAACATCACTTAGTATTGTGATAATGGTCTGCTTTTACATCATTCTTTATCTTTCTGAACCATAAAAAGCTTCAATCGCTTTCCCAATGTAATTTGCTGCTCCGTCACCGTAGACGGAATCCACTCCCTTTGCAAGTGCTTCGTTTTCCTGATACCCCTTAGCCATATCAAGCAGAAGCGCTTTGGCGTCCTTTACCTGGTAGAGCTGCTTTGCAACAAAATCGTACTCGCCTATCAGTTGACGGACTTCAAATGAATTAACATCCGTTCCGTTCTTGTCAGCGATTCTTCGCTGGATGTTATCCATTCTCTTTTGATATGAAGCAAACACCTCTGATTTGGGCTGGTTCTTCACAGTCTCCTTTACTGTATCCTTGTCTCCGTACCATTCAACCATCTTCGCAAAGTTCTTCTGAACCTTCTCATTGGAGGTACTGTCCAGCATGTGCTTTTCCCATGCCTCCATACTCCCATAATGATCAATAAAAATCTGCTTCTGTGACTCATTCATGTTCTGAAGCATATCCGTAAACATTTCGCGCATTTCCGTCTCATCAAATACCGCAAAGTCCATATCAAGATCCCCTTTCAACATATCATCTATGCTGGCGATTATGCGCTCGATCCGCTGCTTTTTCAGACGCAGCATATCACGCTGTTTTGCCAGAATTGTGTTGCTATCAAGATCAGGGTTGTCCATAATGAGCTTTATATCAGCAAGAGTCAGTTCAAGTTCACGGAAAACGAGAATTTGTCCCAGTTTTTCAATAGCCTTATCGTCATAAAGCCTGTATCCTGCCTCAGTTACTTCGGTTGGCTTGAAAAGTCCGATTTCATCGTAGTAGTGAAGCGTGCGCACAGAGATACCCGTGATCTTCGAAACTTCCTTTACTGTTTTCATGCTTGTGATCCTCCTGTCTCTTGATATAGGTAATCTTAGACCCTGACGGAACGTGAGAGTCAACATTTTTTACCACAATTTGCAGATTATGTTAAAAAACAGTTTTTTGTAATATGGATTCAGAAGATGGTCCAAGGGTAACTCGATAAACCTCAAAAAGAGATTTTTAATATCGGTTATGTACTTTTTCTGCAAAGCACATCATATCTTTCACAGATATTTTAGTGCCATCATCAAGGACTGCAGTTCCACTCATTTTTCCGAAGACCTGATGCTGGTCAGATACGATAAGCTTGTAGTCGAGGCATGCGGATCTGTCCAGGACAGGGACAAAATCCATCTCGAATCTTTTATCTGATGAAGTGAATTTCCAGGGTTCAAGATAGCTTTTTTCCGGTAAATGAAAAGTAATATCATCGAGTTTATGCACTTTTCCGTTGTAGAAAAGGACGTTTTCAGTAGCGGCTTTGGTGTTACCAAAGCCATACCCGATATTAAAGCCAAAGGAATTTCCGTCAATGTCGATATTACCAGATCCCCAGTACCATGTGTTGTCGTAAGTCCATACGCCTCTTCCCCAATCAAGGGTGCCGAAATCTGTTTTTGGATTAAATTCATATCGCTGACCGGCGTATTCCATGTAGCCGGATGCTCTCATGGTATTTACCTTTTGATTATAGTAAAATGCATGGTTTTTATTCCAGGGAGTAGCTATCACCATGGAATCCATGTCAGGCTGATTAAGAGATATGTCACATTCAAAGGGTTTGCCCGTATAGAAGTTGTCAAAATGGCATGTAATTCGCCTTTTTCCCTCATTTACTTCGAATTTCATCTGAAGGCGGTTGTCAGAATACTTGGTTATACCAGTTGTTGAAGAAGATGGGAGGGACAGTTTTCCCATTGGAAATGCATTCAATACCGTCTCTGTATGTTCCCAGGGCTTATCGTCAAAGACAAGAAGTGATACGGACTGAAGACCGATGTATCCATCGTCGGAAATAGTGAATGCTCCGGCAAAAGAATCAGACAGTACAAGGTAATAATCCCATTCCTTGATTCTCCATTTTGGAGCCTTGATCATGGATCTGTCGTATTCCTGGACAAGACTTCGCGACCAACCTGGCTCTACGAGATTTCCATCACTTCCAAGTAATGGATGGTTTGTTGTTACTTCGTGATTTCTGCTCATTTTCTACTTGATCCTCCTTACTGTGGAGATGTTTTAGAAAAATGCATACGCCCCCAAGTGATAATTTAATATTATCACTTACTGTGTGTTCAGGAAACGCATTGTAATAAAAGATAATCTGATACTGTTTTTGCGAAATTTTCTTTAATATTTTCTTGTGCATTATTTAGAAAAAAATTATTTCTGCAATTTCTTTGTAAATATTTCATAAATATGTGCATATTCTTTATAGTCATATGGCATGACAAGGAAGATGCAGTAGTCGAGGTACTGGAGGATAAGTTAAAAAGTCTTCAGCCGGACATAAACATCGTTATTGAGAAAAAGAGTGACTTAACAGAATCATTGAAGAAGTACTCTTCGCTTTTTTCCATGGATTTTTGACATAAGATGCAAAGGATGAAAAATATAGATGTGTTTTTTGCGCTACCTGATATGTAACTGCTTCATCTTTTTGCTTACAATATGACTATAGACAGGAAACAGTTGTTGGAACATATAGAAGGATGGTGATGATCATGTTACTGACAATGCTTTTTATGATTTGTATATTTGGTTTTGTAGGAAAGCTCATAGGATTTGCTTTTAGGTTTTCCTGGAGCTTAATCAAGGTAGCCTTTTTCCTTGTGTTCCTTCCATTCATTTTAATTGCAATGGTAGCCTATGGTCTAATTTACATAGCACTTCCTGTACTGGTAGTTGCAATGATTGTTGGGCTATTGGTTAAGGAGGCTTAAGGAGTTTAAACATGATGGAAACAGTTAATGCCCAGATTACAGATTTTCTTAGCAGGGGCTCAAAGGAAGAGGTCCTTTTAAAGAAAATAGCGGCTATTGGTCTTGTAATGATAGTTATTTACAGGCTATGTAATATAGCTGGCGTAGCAATTTGTCATATAGTTTATTAAGAGGAGGAAGAATATTATGAATATCACATTAGAAGCTATTGAAAAAGTAATGAATGAGGCAGGAGTTGATTATTCTACTGCAAAAGAAGCGCTTTTAAATGCAGATGGTGATGCAGAAAAGGCTATAAAGGAGCTTCAGCCAAAGGCTTGTGAACTTGAAGAGGATGTGCAGAAGCTCATTGATAAGGTTAAGGCAGTTGTTGCTGAAGGAAATGCAGACAGAGTACAGATTCTTAAGGATGATGAGATAGTATTGAGTGTGCCGGTTAATGTAGGTATTGTCGGTGGCATTCTTGGTATTACAGCAGCGCCTTGGGCACTTATTGCAGGTGCTGCAGCAGCATTTGGCCTTGGATGCAAGCTCGTTGTTGTAAAAAAGGACGGAACAAAGGACGAGGTTAAGTAAATATCAGCTGTGGCATTATTATTCGTGTCTTAAAGAGGGTTAAGAGTAAGCATACTATTGTGATGGACGATGCACCTGAAAGATCAAAGACCACAGGTTACAATAAAGAAGAAAACAGTTACTCGGCAAATGATTATTATGAAACAAGTGAACCTGTTGGTCTTAAGCTATTTCAGATGATTCTAAGATCATAGGATTTAGTATTTAAGAAAGAGATGGGGAATAAAGATGAACAAGGGACTTAAAATACTTCTTGCAATTCTCTTGGGAGTATATTTATTGTCTCCGGTAGATCTGGTATCTGCCTGTCCTATAGATGACATAATAATTCTTTTTATCGCAATAGCATCCAGTAAAAAACTTGGGCAGAATCAAAGAAGAGGATTGATTGAAAATAAAAATGAAAATGTAATAGATCAGTAGCCGCCATGAGCAGGTATATTATTATTGCATGTTACATCTTGCACAAAACGAGTCGACCCTATCGACTCGTTTTGTGATTAATGCTGATTATAGCTGTATAAGCAAGACTCACATTTCTGCATTTTTATTTAATGAGAAAGAGTTCCAAAGTAATTTAAGGAAACTACGCCTGCAGGCTAAAAATTAGAATCCCAGGTTCTCATCTACAAGGATTACGTGGATTCTGCCTTCATGTTTTGAATATCTGGTCATGAGGAATTGACAACAGATGGTATCGGGAGATTTGCAATCCATGCACTTTCCTGTTTTAGCGCAAGGAGTTGCAAGACCAAATCTCTGGGCGTTTATAGGTGCAGCTACATTTCGTGCTCTTTTCATGGCGCTGTCAACATCAGGACAAACCTTGTTCATGCCGACGATGAAGATTACTTTTTTGGGACCCTGAGCTATTGCTGATACTCTGTTCGCATTCCCATCAATATTTATAATAATACCGTCATCTGTCATGGCATTTGCACTGGATAAAAAAACATCAGCGTCATATGCAGCCAACATGGCAGCACGTTTATCTTCTGCCTTATCCCTGTCGATGAAGTTGTAGTCGGGAGTCTGCAGAGCGTCAACAAGACCGATTTCATGAGCGCTCATTGCTCCGCCCATGGTCACACTGCTTCCCTTAGGTATAAGTTTTAGGGCCAACCCCAGAGCTTCTTCCTTAGTTTTTGCATAATAACCGGACATGTTTCTGGATTTAAGTCCTTCGATGATTTTTGTGGACAAAAGATCATTTCGTTTTACAATGTTTTCATTCATAGCCATATTCCTCCTACAGTTTGCATGATGAATTATGATTAGTCTCCTTTGCTTATAAATGTATCATCCAACCGTAGTGATAGCCATAAGAAAATTCGAATTAAAAAATCACTGTACTATATATGGAATGTAAAGAAGGTCAGATGGGGCCTTCTTTTTGTGGTTTGCGCGCTTAAAGCAGATGTGCAGAAGCTCATTGATAAGGTTAAGGCTGTTGTTGCTGAAGGTAATGCAGACAGGGTCCAGATCCTTAAGGATGATGAGATCGTGTTCAGCGTACCTGTTAATGTAGGTATTGTTGGAGGAATCCTTGGATTTGCAGCTGCTCCTTGGGCACTTATTGCAGGAGCTGTGGCAGCTTTTGGTCTTGGATGCAAGCTTGTTGTAGTAAAAAAAGATGAAACTAAGGACGAGGTTAAGTAAGGCAAATGAAAAAAGTTTTATCAGCGGTGGCACTATTTACCGTGATATTTCTTGCAGGTTTTCTAGCTGCGTTGGTTAAGGCCATGAACCGAAATGTGGGTGTGGGGACATGTGCAGCTGCCTCGGCAGTCGTAGCACTTATATCCACGATAGTTTTCTACGTTAAGGGCGCTACTAGTAAAAAAGAGGGATACGAGGAATCGTAAATATCATTTGGGCAGGGCAGGCCGTTATCTTTGCGAGAGGGCTTGCTTATTATGGAAATTACCACTGGAAGGATATGACCAAAAAAATGCTCTAAAAGAAAAATAGCTATGCCGTTTTTGCCTAAATGAACATTTATCAGAAGGGCAGAAAATCCTAGAATAATCTCATAAACAATGAGTTGCTTCAAAGGAAGCGATGTGCAGGCCACTTGGCGAGGTTCTTTCGAGCCTAGTGGAATGTCATACAGAGGTAGGGAAAGGTTATGAGAGAAAGAAGACTTAGAAAAAGTGCAGATCAGAAAGTTTGTGGCGTATGCGGTGGCTTGGGCGAGTATTTTGGGATTGACCCTACGATTATAAGAGTTATCTATTTGGTTCTCTTATTTACTACAGGCATAGGAATCCTTCCTTATATCATCCTTGCTATAGTAATGGATGATGCACCGGAGGGTGCAAAGACCACAGGTTACTATGAGAAAGAAAACAGTTACTCGGCAAATGATTATTATGAATCAAGTGAACCTGTTGGTTTTAAGCCTTTTACAGATAATTCAGAGATCAGAGGCTTTAGCATCTAAGGAATATAAAAGAGGAGTATCCGGATATCCTTTTGGATATGCAGGGCTGTTCAATTAAGCAGGATAATCTCTTTCTACTGACACAGCTATTACTTGAAGAAAAAGGAGATTAAAAGCGATGAAATTAACATCAAGATCAACATTAGTTATGGGAATAGTTTTTGGAATGAGCGGAATCATTTATCTCGTATCTGGCAAGCCACTTTTGGCAGGAATATGGCTTTTCTGCTCAGCAATTCACTTTATTGAAGCATACAGGCTTCATTGTAAGGAAAAGGAAGAGCCCTGATTGACACGACAACCATTAACGGAATATCGTGAAATAGGCAGATATCAGTGCCTTGGCCATGACAGTTTTGGTCCTTTCAAGATTGCGGGTGGGATCCAAAAGGGGTACCCGGATGAAAGTGAGCTCCAGGCGGCTGTTGAGTTTTACAAGAATTTATAATTCTAGGATTAACATTGTGTACGAACCTAGTACACAATTTGAAAGCTTAGCTGAATGATAATAAGAACCTAAGCCCTGAGAGGTGAGTCTACTAAGGGTGAAGACAAGGGCGTGAAAGCGTCCTTGTTTTGCGTTGTGCATAGTGAAATTTAAAGCAGCTTTCTTATACCGCGTAAAATATCAATTTTATGTGGTATAATGGAAATAACAGAAAGCTCCTGCAAAAATCGTATGTTTTTGCGGCTTCGGAGGTATGAAATGGGGAAAGATTCCAGATATTATGCTGAATTACGCAAGGATAAACTTGCAAGAATCACGGAAATCAAAAAGCAGCTTCCAATATATACACATAAATTTATAGAATCATGTGTCCGCAAATATCAGATAAACACAGCGCTTGCGTATGCAAAGGATGTTCTTTTATTCTTTGAATTTCTTAAAGTACGGAATCCGCGCTGCAGATCTCTGGAAATTAAGGATATTTCCCTGGAAATTCTTGATGCACTCAATTACGAAGACATAAATGAATTTCAGGAATTTATGGTTCTTAATGAATCTGACTCCGGGCATATGGTCAGCAATCGGACGCTTGCCCGTAAAATGGCAACTCTCCGGAATTTCTTCGGATATATGGCTGATAAGGAATATATTGCAGAAAATCCCACGCTTAAAGCAGATAAAAACCAGAAATATGAGGAAAATGACATAAAACGCCTTGATGTTGATGAAGCAAAAAGGCTTATTAAGGCTGTTGAAGAAACCAAAACATCAACAAAAAGAAGCTCTGCAAGGTCCCAAAACACAGCAAAACGTGATCTTGCAATTGTAATACTTCTTTTAAATCTGGGGCTTCGCGTGTCAGAATGTGCCGGACTCGATCTAAATGATGTGAATTTTGAGGATAATACCATCAGAATTGTTAGAAAAGGCGGTAAGGAAGCAATTCTTTATATAAATGAAAAAATCCGCAACACGCTCCGTGATTATATAAAAAATGAGCGTCCCCTGCTGGCACAGGATCCAAAAGAAGAAGCTCTTTTCATATCACTTAAGAACAACAGACTTTCCGTTAGAAGCATTGAGGATATGCTTAAAAAATACGGAGATGGCGCAAAACTTACAGACCGCGTTCATCCCCACAAACTCCGACGAACCTTTGGAACCACTCTTTACAATTCATCCGGTGATATATACATGGTTGCAGACGTCCTTGGCCACAAGGATGTGAATACCACAGTAAAGCACTATGCAGCAGTTGATGAAGAACACCGGAAGTCAGTGGCAAATTATGATCTTTTTGGTGATGATAAAAATGAATAGTCAGGCAACTGAATCAGAATCAATTAGACATCAAAACTATCCTAAGCATTGCTATATTTCCATACATTTTTCATTTGTGATACCAAAGAATCAACATCCCAATGCTTACTACTATTTTTAGGGCTGTTAGGATCGTTCACTATTATTTTTCCGTCTGCATCAATGCCAGTTAGCACAATAAAATGACCTGTCTTAGTAAAATCTCCGGGTGACATTGAACAGATCATTGGCGCCTCACAGGATAAATTAGACAAGATGTAATCCGAGGAAACATCGCCGGTAACTACATTTAATCCATAGTGTTTGGCACCTTCTGTCATTATAGACCAGGATGTGCCTTCACCATATGTGTAAAAACCTTCATTTGACGCATAAGTTGCAACAACGAATGGATTAAGCCCCGAATTATTCTTAAGGCCGCATGCCACCATAGCTAAACAAGTAGGCCCGCAACCGGCAACGCCTACATAGTTTGCTCCATAGTTTTTATATCCCCATCGCTTGTCCCACTGAATAAAAAGTGGAATATCAGATGCAGCCATTTCCGCTGTGACATCCATAGCTAAATCTTTATCAATGTATTCCGTGAAATTTTGGACGTATTCTCTTGCTTCCGGATATTTTTCACCGAACTCAATTACATTTTCCGGAACATCTCTATGAGTATCTTGATTTAAAAAATTATAGCCGCCAAACCCTAGCCCAACCAGAAGTAATACAATCAATGTAAAAGTTAAAGCAGGCTTTCTCGTAGAGCTTTGCTTTTTAACAGCTTCTTGGCAATTTTTGCGCATGTTATTGGTTTCAGGACGCCCAGACACATTCACTGTAGATTTATTATTTCTTCTGATTCTAATTATTCCTATCCCGCAGTGGATTATTGCTGCAAAAATAAGAATAGAGAATGCCGCTTTATCAGTTAACCAGGATGGAGCAAAAAGATAGTCCAATGCTATAAGACCTACAAATATCAAGATTAACAGAAAAATGCCACGTAAAATCCATAACAATACTCGTTTCATACCCACTTACTTCCCCTTTTAAGTATCCCCCTTATAATTGTATGAAAACTCTGATCATCTGTAAAATAAAATAACGGTGAGAAGCCATAAAACTTTTCCTACAAAACAGCTATTGTGTTATCATATTCCCATATTGATACGGGGAAGCCAAAACATGCTATTACTCATACTTTCTGTTCTTGAAGAGGATCAGAGAAATCTTGTTGAAAAAATCTATAAAGAGAACTACCAGGATTTTCTAAGAGTTGCGATGAAGATAACCGGATCCAAAGCTGATGCTGAAGAAGCTGTAAGCTCTGCACTTCTAAAAATATCACTCAATATTTTAAAAATTTCCCATTTAACCTGTCCCGAAATGAAAGCATTCTGCGTTACTATAGTGAAGAACTGTTCATACGACGTGCTGAGAAAAAGCAGCAGGATCATTCCTGATTCTGATGAAGCACTAAGCAAAATGGATTCATCCATACAGGGACCGGAGCACCAGATGCTGGATAAAGAAAAAAGCAAATCCCTTTTGAAAATGATTGAGGTCTTAAGCTCCGATGAAAAGGTTCTTCTTGAGCTGCGCTATACCTATGAGATGAAATACTCTGAAATAGCACGGATGCTGTCAATATCTGAAGAAGCAGCCAAAAAGAAAGGTCAGCGCATTATAGGTAAACTACGAAAGCAGTATGAGGAAAATTCTGATGAATACGACTTTTGAAGAATTATTATCCGGAACAGTAAAAGAGAATATGATTCATCTCCTCTCCCCGGAGCTAAATGAATGGGAAAGCGGTGTTCTTGAAAAAAGGCTTGCCAGGAAAGATACATCAAGGCTTGCAGATTTCATATGCTCTCTTCCGCAGTCCGGACAGTATCTTATATTAGGAACCTATACTTTTGGATTAACTCCGGAAAGCATAGAGATTCTTTATGGTATATCAGATGCAGGTGAGCGCCTTAAATTCTTTGAAAAAATTCTTGCCAGGGAAATGGAACTTGCCTCCGATGAACGCATTTCAGAAGATTCCCTTACATCTGCATGTAAAACTATAATATCCAATCTGTCAAAAGAAACCGCAACTACTCGCAATACTTTCAACATTGTAAGGATATTTACTAAAACAGCCGCTGCAATATTCATAGTCGGCATTATCTCATTTGGCACGGCATATAGCGTAAATGCTGAGTTCAGGGAAGCGGTAACAAAATGGTTCATTGAAACCTTTAAAGAATATAGCCTTATCAGATTTGATAATACCGCCATCTCTGTCAACAATTTAGAAGATTACAGGATTACTTACGTGCCTGAGCGCTTTAGCTTCGACCATATCGATAAGGCCGATTCCTTAATATCTTTCAGCTATCTTGATGCTGATGGTTATTATCTGAGTATAGACATTGAGCTTCCAGGTGGAAACAATTATGTGGATACGGAAAACACCCAGCTGGAAATCCTGGACTTCAGAGGCCATGAAGCTCGCTATTATTCTAAAGAGAACTACAGCCTCCTCGTAACGGAGCTTGATGGATATGCACTTTTCATATCAGGGCCTGTTACCAAAGATGAGATATTGAAAATTGTAAACGGAATAGAAAAATAGCAAAGTGCATGTTCACTAAGTTGAGTGAGCATGCACCATTTATAAGAGCCTTTGGTCACAAAAGGCACCTATTATAATGAATGTCAGAAGACAGCGCGTATGAGTCCGGTTTTCTGAAGAAGTGTATCCAAAGTGCGTATATGTTTACTACATTTCTTGATATCTTCTCCCAAAAACGTACTTGCATCTTCCGCAGTAATCGTAAGCATTTTTTCAACCCCTTCACTGTGATAAACGTATGTCACATGATCAAGATTCTCAATCAGCCCTAAAATCACATATCCAAAGGCCTCCATATCCTGCTCCTTCTGTGCAAGCTTATCCGAAGAAACATCCTCTGATAGAATTATCTTCCACCCATATGGTTCACATGAAGTTTCAAGTTCATTTGTAAATGCTCCAAGAGATGTTCCCATATTCAAGGCCAAGGCGGTACGATTGTTATCGGACATAGCACCAATATAACTGTGTCTTGTGGCATAAAGATCTGATGCAAAAGACGTCACCGGAGCTCCTTCAGACCAGACAATCCTGTTTCCGATGCGCACTTCTGTAATGGTTTCGGAAGCAACGTACCGCCCTTCCAAATTCCCCTTGTGAAATGGACTTACCAAAACAGTTCGGGCATGCATCATAACAACACCAGCTTCCTCGGTATAGTTGAGCGAAGCAACAGCATTACCACTACCAAACGGCACCGCTAAAAAATCCAACTCGTTATCCTCAACATTAAGATGCATAGCCATCCAATTGGTATCGTTCTTAGTACCTACCACAAAACAGCCTAATGTTATAATAAAAAGGACAAGAAGAAATGCTCCAACTACACTTCCTATGATAATTCTGAAGTTTATTTTTTTATTTTTCCTTAAAAAATCAATTTCCTTTTTATCTTCAGGCGACATTTCCAATATCTCTGAAGACGTTTCTTTCATAGCAGCCAGCACGCTTCTGCATTTCTCACAACCGGTCAAATGCTCTTCAATCGCCACATTAGTCTTCTCGCATGTAAGACCATCAATATAAGAAGGAAACAAATCCTGTATCACTTCGCATTCTATATTGTTCATCATATTTCTTCCTTTCTCAGTTTTTCTTTTGCACGATAGAAGGTGACACGAGCCCAGTTTTCACTCTTCCCCTGTACCTCTCCGATTTCCCTAAATGACAGTCCACCAAGAGCTCTCAGATACATAACTTCGCGGTAGGGATCTTCAAGTTCATGTAGCTTTCTCAATAGTTCAATCCTTGAAATCTGACTGATTGCATCATGCTCAGCCGAGTCCGCCTGAAGCTCAGATGCTACCTCTCCCTCGATTTCCGCCAACACTGGATGTTTTCTCTGATAGGTGAGAAGTACGTTTTTGGCTATGCCGCACAGCCAGGTCGATATTTTACAGCTACCATCATAGTGATCGATGCTTCGTATTGCCTGATAAAAAGTCTCTTGGGTCAGTTCTTCCGCCAGATCAGCATTACCCGTGCGCGCCAGCAAGAAATGATAGACGTTCTTCGCATAACGCTGATAGATTTCGTCCATGGACTGCAACTCCTCACCTCCTTTCCTTAGTTTTCATTAAGTTAATGCAAATTATGATTGTTTCGTTACAGGAATTTAAAAATAAAAAATGCTGCCACACCATATAGTGGGGCAGCGTCAGTTTCAATTGCACTATATATTCTAATATCTATAGACTAACTCATCTCATCCACCCAAACTCATTCATATATGCGCAGTAATCGGATGTAATATATGCGATACATTCATCGTTCAGTAAGAATTCAATTTTCCAGACAGCATATTCTGCGTCTTTATCTGTCTCACTAAACACATCCCAGTCATTAATCTGATACAAGTAATTATATAGAGAATAATCTTTCTTTAGGATAAGCCTTATACCACTATTCCTACCACTTCCATTAATGCAAGAATAAGCAAATATGTAATTAAACATATCCCAATCACAAATGGAATGCCGGTAATGATTCCAGGCAGTAATACCAATACTTTCTTTTTTCTGTTTGTTATTCCGTAAGATGATATCAGGAATAGACAACTTATAAGCATCGGAACAAAGCCTATTCCGAGAAAATTTATACATCTTTCGTATATTGTTTCAGGAAATATAGCATTCGGATCTATAACTATATTTCTTCCTATTATTGCTCCAATTACCAGAAGTAAAACACAGAATACACCTATACTATAAATAATTATTGCTATAATCTTTTTATTCATTTTTGTCCTCTGCTTTTTATAATCAAAAAATATTTCACAAACTAAAAGCAATCAACCCATCCACAGCTTTTAATATCTTCAAAAGTAATCTGTTGTTCAACCTCTTGCATAGTATCAGTAAAAGACTCTGATCTTGGCCTTAAGATGAAAAATATCGCTGTCACAATAATTGCAGTTACAACTACCCCAAAACAGATTGTTATTCGCTTTTTTACATACATAGTTCACCCTCCGAATTAGTATTCCTATATATATAACGCACGAAGTACTGATTTCGGGACACAAAATATAGAAAAAATAGAAATCTTTCATAAAAAAGTAGATACCAGTAAAACACTGGCACCCACCGCTATGCATCTATTTCTTAATCAGAAGCATGCTCCGTTCCCTGAGTCCGACATAAAGGAAAACTCCCAATTTTCACTCTGTTCGCCTGGAATATATGCTGTCTGAAAAGTCCTTTAAATATAGCTTTCAAGCTGCCCAGAGAGTACTTGTCCCACTTCTTTACATCTGCATCTCCCATCTGCCACATTTCCGTGAGTGGCACAGTGCGTTCCAACCGTTCATTTTTCGCCCATGTTGGAACAGTATGCAAATCTCTTTTACTTATTCCATATTTTGCTTCTATTATTGTCTGGGTATCCATGATGATTCCCTCCATTAACTTCCTCATGAAATACCCTTCGGCCGAAAGGTTTTATATCCTTTAATTTTATTTTATCTTGTCTATCAGTCTTCTCTTTTCCTCGCAAAGAGCGTCAACATCCACGCCTTCAGTGATGTTCCATTCTTCTTCCAGATACTTGATCTGAAGCTCAACATACCTGATGGCATCTTCATATTTTCCAAGTATTTCATAAATCCTTGCCTGTGCTTGGAGATGATCCATGCAAATATGTTCCTTGTGGTTAGTTACATATATTTCCTCAGCCTTGTGATATCTTTCCAAAGCCTCCTCATATTTTGCATTGGATGCATATATGCCTGCTACTTCAAACATCACATCATAGCTGTCATGGAACTTTTCCTCAATATCAGAAACTATTTTCCATGCATCCTCAGCACGATACTCAGCAAAAGCAATATATGCTTCATATACCGGAACTAAAACATCCTTATGATCAGGCAATTTTGAATAAGAATCCAAATATACAGCAGCCTCCTTAGTGCGATGATCCGCGATCAGGTTATCCATAAGAAACAGATAATTCCTGCCGATTTCAGGATACTTTTCTACCAATTCCTTGAAAAACTCTATAGTACTGTTATGCTGCCTTGCGTTCCAGTCCCAAACAACTGCACCTTCACTCTTTTGCAGAAGCCACTGGTCCTCCTTCGCATCAGGATGAAAAATCATGGCTTTTCTTGCATACAGGCTAACATATCTGCTGTCACTAACTATTCTGTGATGATATAGATGAGCCAGGAACGTGTAAATCCTGCCATCCATTCTGTCAGGATGACTCTCATCATAATCATCTTTTATATCCAGCAGGAACTCCTTTGTATTATTAAACGCTTCATCCGTGAGTTCATTTTCATAATCAAGCATGTTTTCGATACGGTGGAGCTTTAGCTCTACTGATAGATCAAACAGTTCATCAATCGTAACCCCAAAGAATTCCGATATGGACGGGAGCAGTGATATATCCGGGGCACACACATTGTTCTCCCACTTAGATATAGACTGACTGCTCACTCCTAGCGCTTCTGCAAGAGCCTCCTGTGTTGTACTAGACTTTAAGCGAAGTGCCTTAATCTTGTTTCCAATATTCATTTTCGCGTCTCCTTATATGATTTTGAAGAAACGAAGCTTCATTTCAGTTCTTACAAGAATAATTGTAGAATATAGTCGTATTGCCCACAATGACGCAGTTTTCTAGTCGGTACAACCTGAGGTTGATTATTTATTCTTGTATTTTGTCATTCTTCCCCGGTCTTTTTAATATCTTCAGGGATATATACAAGCCCCACCTCGTCCAGTCTCACATCATATTTGAGACTATGATACTTTAGTGTGCGAAAGTTCATTGCTCTCACATGCCTATTTTATGGCATTCCCGCGATGATATGCTTTTTAAACAAAAACTCAGTCTCACGGTAGTCTCAAAATCTCATGATGTTTCCATAGATATTACAGCTTTTTTACAGACTGATATTTAAAGAATAAGTACTTATAGAAATAATAGGAGCTGCGCACTGTCATTGTGCAACAGCCCCTACTCTGATTATGATACTTTCTTAAAGCGTGCTTTTTGAGCACCAGCCTTTTTCATAAGCTGTTTGATTTTTGAGAATTGCTTTGAATTCATATCTCTGACTTCAACCTTCATCTTCTGAGGTGTGCCACCAAATGCATCTTTACCTATGCGGCTTAACATACCTTCTGATATGGATAATTCTTTTAATGACGAGCAGTTAAAGAAGGCTCGTGACTTTATTTTTGAGAAAGTCTTAGCTCTTGTAATGTAAACATTCTTAATGTTGGAACAGCTTTCAAATGCACTTTTACCAATATATCTGATATTTCCTTCATAAAGCATTACTGAAGTAATATTCTGATTGTCTTTAAATGCATTATTTGCAATACCTACTATATCGTAGCGTTCATAACCAATGTCATCGACGTATGACAAGGGATCCACGCCTTCCATTTCACCTGATGTAGCAGAAGAACTAAATCCTGTGATTTCTACTTCACCGCGATGCTTCTTAGTTGCAGGGTTGATGACTTTGTAAGTAAATTCACCAGAAGTAAAGGTTGCACCCTTAGGAAGCTTTAGCATTACATCAGACTCATCCGGTAATTTTTTCTTTTTGCTTTCCTTTTTAGAGTCCTCCATTCTGAAATAAACCTTTTGAGCACCGGCATTTTTGAAAAGCTTATTTATTTTGGATGCCTGCTTAGTGCTCATTTGATAGGTATCTATTCTGATTATTGGACTTGTGTTTCTTAAAGCGTCTGTTCCTACAGATTTTAATGTGTCCTCAGTTAAGTAAAAATTATTTAAACTTTTGCAATTATAGAAAGCGCGATCCTTAATTGTTGTTATTTTCTCATTTGAACTAAAGTACTGAAGGTTAGTACAGCCTTCGAAGGCACTTATGCCTACATACTGGACGTTAGTTCCGCCGATAGAAAAATGTCGAATGGTCTTATCATCTTTAAATGCATTATCTGCAATTCCGATTATCTTATATGGGGCGTACTCCTCCATATCTTCACTATCAAGCATAATATATAAGTTATTGCGGTCAAAATATTTGGGATTTTTTTGGGACCAATCATAATTCTGGTTGATTCCTGCAACTTCAATCTCGATTTTCTTGTTTTTCTTTGAAGCGGTCTTTACAACCCTATAGAATAGTGGTTCGCTGTCTTCGTCATCAATAACCAGATCACCAACCTTAAGCTTGCCATCTTCTATATATTCATTAGACGGATATAGAGTTGCGGCATCAGCCTTAATAGAATGAACATTAAATGCAGCTGCAATAGAAACTGCAGCAAATAGTGTAAAACAAAACCTCTTTTTCATACTTTCTTCTCTCCTATATTATTATTTAATAGTTACATACTAATAACGTTTGAACATATCATTTCGGGACACAAAAATTGGAAATTTCTGATTACATAATAATAATGTTTGATGACTTGCTCTTTGTGACATGCTTTGCCTGATTTTTCTCCCCCTTGTTTTTCAATATGATGTCAGCTTATAAGCATATTTGCCCTTTCCAAATTCTTTTTACTTACAAATACGTGATATACATATGAAACAGGTCCTGCTGACTGTGAAAAAGTAAAGGCTCCCCCACCACCTACACTAGCTCCCATTGAACCATGCACCATAGTTCCAATTGAAGATTCATTTTTTTTGTAACACACTCATATTCAATATTGTTCTGCTTTAAGATCTCTGTAATTCTGGCAATTTCCATTGCTGATGAATCTGTTAAAAGCTTTGCTTTATCCCATGGCATTAACATACTTATAATCTCCCGTAAACACGTACTAATTGTTTTTCTAATTCAGTCCCATAGGCTCATTTTTTCCGCTTTTTCAAATAAGCTTCTGCCTTTCTGATCAAGGCCGCTACTATCTCTTCTTTTCTTCTAATAAATTGAACAATCAATAATACTATTAAGACTTGTAATGTGAAATTAATTATTTGAGTAAATAATATCATTTCTCCGTACCTCCACTCATAATCTGCAAGAAACTAATAGTAAAATTCAATCGTTCCGGATTCATAACTCTCATCATTTCCGAAAGCAGCTTCTCCTTTGCACCATCCACTCATGAAAAATAAAACATTTTCAAATTCAAATGTGCTATCCGCAAGGTATTGCTTTGTATCATATACATATTCTATGGCATAATCCTGCTTCGCTTCTGAAACAGTCTCATCCTCTATCATAGTCTCAAGTTTTTCTGTTGATGGGACTTTTAGCCTTTTAACAATCTTGTTATATTGAGATGAACCTTCATCATAACGCTCTGTAGTTCCATCTTTATAAACTACAACATGATCCGGCTCCGGAAGCATTTCTATTACTGCATTTTCATCAATGGTACTGCCTTCAACATCGGAAAAATTTAATACAATCCGCACAACAGCATAGACAATAACTAACGCAAAATACCCCCACGTCTGCCATTTTTGTGAAAAGGATTCGCCATCAATCTTTTTAAACATAGAATGAAAGAACAGAATAGTTAGAATTCCATACGGTAATGCCATTGCTAATATTTCTCCAAATCCAAGTGACGAAGGAGCGCAGATTATAACCCACAGTAGGCAGGAAAAACCATACCCGCCAAACAGAAAAATAATTAATCTGGTTAGTTTTTTATTATCAGGACTCCATGCCCATCGTTCTCTAATAAAGAAAAATATTATAGCGATTAAAAGAGTAATTCCGATAGCCAAAAATGCATTCCAAATGTTAGAAAGCATACCGATTCTCCTCTCAATGTAAACAGTTTTTCTATGATTCTTATATATATAACGTTTGAGCTATACATATAGTGACATAAAATATTCTTTTTATTAGTAATGGAAAATCATTTTTTCCTGATTTCTTCAAGACAACGTCCAAGCGGTGTCTCACCCTTCTTACATGGAATATTAGGTGCTGTTCCCTGAACTGCATTAATACTTCCATCAGGATTTTCGCCTACGCAGTCTGAAAAACCGATCAGTATACCCGAATCAGGAAGTAACAATAAAATAGGCGAAGTATGATTACCATCCCCCGATGTCTGTGTACCTACTACAGTAGCCCAACCAGTAAATCATCAGATATAACAGTTTCAACCTCTGCATCATCTATTCTCACTAAGGTAAATGCTAACCCTGCTCTGGATGATATCGGCTACTTCTTCCGCAGATTTCTGATCCTCATAGAAAGCATCTGCCTCTTCATATATGATGGTCCATATCTTATTTTCATACGATACAGTATTTGTCAGGGATTTGATGAAATCCATAAGCTTGCCTGTTTCTTCCTTTGACATCTCTGTGATTTCTATATCCTGTCCACCTGCATGCCAGGATTCTGAGGTCTCAACTTTTTTTCCATCACTATCGATGTAATACGGCTTATGCTGAGCCTTCTCAGCCTGAGCTTCCAAGGCACTTGTCTTGATTGGGAATCCATAATCAAGACGGTCCTGATAATCATCTACAAGGAATGATTTCATGAATTCCCATGCTGCTTCCTTGTTTTTACAATCCTTGTTCATTGCTATTTGTGTATTAACTGAAATATAAGACTCTCCACCATCGACTGTGGGAAAGCCATTAAACACTATATCTTTGCCAAAATATCCCTTTTCCAGCACCTGATATTCTTTGAAGGAAGAAATAATATATGACAGAAGAAGTGACTTGTTTTCCCTGTAATAGGTATCATATTCTTCGTAATCCATATCCTCATCCATTTCCTCAGGGAACTGTTTTACAAATTTCAAAAGATCAACAAAGCCTTCAGAATCATAGTTGCAGGTCGCATTTTCATAGTCTATATATGTAGTTCCTGTAGTGGCATACAGTTCAGAAGCTGAATTTCTGGTCATTGCTCCCATGCCGACAGCAGGGTCTATACCGTTCTTTTCACAAATATCCTTATAATTCCCAAGTGTGACCTTTTCATCTCCTACATTATCCTTAGCAGCAACACAAGTGCTGACCGAGAACGAAGGAACAACTGTATAAAGCTTTCCGCCAACACGGGTCGAATCCACAATATTTGTCACATAATCAGAGAGCTGTATGTCGGTATCGTTTTCAATATAGGAATCCAAAGGCTCAAAAACGCCCTTTTCGGCATAGCTCTGAATCGGCATATCATAGTCAACAATCAGCATATCCGGGCCCTGTCCCTGTACAAGGTCAAGTCCCAGTTTATTTATAGAATCGCTGTAGGCATCGCCCGTATCATCCATGTTATCCTCTGCATAGTCGATCAGACTTATCCTGTATTTATCGCTCTTTCTGTTGAACCTGACTACCTGCTTTCTAACATCCATCGGTGTCCAGACGGTACCGATTGTGATCGTCTCCTTATCAGCAATTTCTGACGGATCAACTTTTACCATGCTTGCAAGCATCGGTTTACTTTCTTCATCGTTATTAAGCACATACAGCTTTCCACTCTCATCATCTCCTACATAGCTGAAATAATTGGACAGTATGTCAGATGATGTCAGATCGCAGATAAGGGTTGTTTTCTCATCACCAATATTAAATGCACTTATGCTTGTTGAATCAGCTATATAAAAATCATAGCATTTTCCGGGATATAAACTGCTTCCGCCATATACGCCTTCTGGAAGGGATGCCTCTCCGTCAAATGACATGTTATCCGGGTTGAATTTAACAAGCCCTGTCGAATCACCATCCCAATTATCTTCATAGATGTATATGCTGTCATCCCTCATGGCATACATGTATGCATAATAGTAATCGTCATCACCATCAGGCTTTCTCTCTGCGATCTGTTTTCCCTCACCGGTATTCTCATCATATAATGAGAATTTTCCACTACTCTGAGTAAGGATACCTTTGTCCTTAACATATATCATGGAGCGGACATAAGCCTTGGCATCAGATTCCGTGAGAGGCTGATCCCATATAACATCCCCTGAAGGAGACAGCTTGACCATAGTTGTTTTAACATCTGAGTCAGAAGTTTCTTCTGAAATTATTGTATCTTCAGTTGCTGCTTCTACATTTTCTTCATTATTACTAGCTGAGTCTTCTTCTTCTGTAGCCTTATCTGAATCTTCATCCTCTTTTGAAGCGGCTTCTTCCACGGATGTTTCTTCCTCTGTTTCAGCACTTTCGCTATCTGAAACAACTTCTTCATCAGACTCTTCTTCATCCTCCATTGCCTGGATCTTAGCCATGTATTCATCAGAGTACACAGTCTTTATAAGATAAAGATTCTCTTTCTCATCAACTGCCAAACATCTGTATGAGGTATTACCTTCTGTATCAAGCGGGACCTTCTCGACATTTTCTGTATCGAATCCCATTTTGAGCAGGGAGATCTCATCCTCATCTCCACCATAAAAATCTACCAGCGTGTAGAAATTCTCCTTTGTTGTACAGCAATTCTGAATATAGCTGTCCCCATTGACCGGCAGTTCTATATCCTCCATCCGGTAGACATGATCCTTATCAATCTTGGATTCCACTTTGGTTTTTTCCTGCTCAGGTGCAGTCTCTTTTTTCCCACACGCACTTGTAAAAACCATGGTGCATACCATCCCCATGGTAAGCCCCTTCTTCCAAAAACTCTTTTTCATAACCCTTTTCTCCTATTTTGAAAGCCTTATCTCCATCTCGCTTTGCTGATCTTACTAAGCTTATGTCTCGCCCCTATTGGGCATTGTTTTCTTTCTTGAAATTTCTGCCTTTTCTACTGCAATACAGCCCAAGACAAAGTACAACGCACCCAAACAGTCCTATAACAGATCTCCAAGCCATACCTGAAATCCCCAGTAATGGCGGAAACGGACAAATATTAGCCAATATAATCAGCAATCCCCCAATGACCATTGCAAATATATTTTTCATGTAAATCCTCCCAACAAAGTTTTTCCCTTCTCAAGTATCTTTAATCCCCTCATTTATATAACGCATGAGCATTTAATTTCGGGACAGAAAATCTACTTATTTTTTATATTTCTTTAAGTCACAGTATGGCTCCGCCCCAATTTCTTCTTTGCCAATAAGATCTATGTATTCCCCATCAACATAGAGTCTGTATCCCTCACTACATTCAATAAGCTCAGCATTATCCTCTGTTATGAATATTTCGTCCTCAACATAAGGCGGATCATAGTGAGGCTGTATGACCGGTACGTATGATGCAAAAAGAAGAACCAGTCCCAGCATTATGATCACAGAATTCTTCCTTTTATCTGTTCTTATATCCAAGAATACCCGGCGTGCTCTAGATACAAGCATTCTTTTCTGCGTAATTCCTGAAAAGCTTGCCACGCTGTATCCATAAGGCTTCATCGCTCTTATGACTGCCTTCTTTTTCATGGTCTCGATATAACTGATCTTCTCTTCCTGTGAGTAACCTCTTACAGCAGCTTCATCGCATCTTCTTTCAGAAAGCATTTCAAAATCAGCTTCAAGGAGTCTAAGCACCGGATTCCACCACAAAATACAGCTTGCAAGATGAAGCAGCATTTTGGTCAGGACATCCCTGTGTTTGATATGTGATGCTTCATGGAATAAGATATTTCTGATATCCAGGTCCGAATAATCCACTGCTGGCAGTATCACACCATAATTTATAACCCCAACCGAAACAGCCTCTTCAATAAATTCAGACATTACTATTTTCTTCGGATCCAGGCCCGCGCTCCTTGCTATAAAGGCATATTCCTCAGGGAGCTCTTTACCCTGTATAATTAAAAGTTTAATATTGTTTCTGTTTTTTAAGACCTTATATCCCCAGAAGCCGATTGCAAAAGCAGCACCGGCAATCCATATGACTATCAGCAGTGAACCTATAGATATAACATTGCCTATCCTTGAGTTCAAAAAATCATTAAGGCCTGTCATCACTATCCTCGATGGGATTTCAAATGAAATGCATGTTTCTATGGGAATTATGATCCTTACAAGAAGCATGACAAATGCTGCAATCCATGGGGTCATTCCTGCGGAAAACAAGTTGCTATCTCTTTGCACAGCTATATGAAAAGCCAGCGCAACCGCTGTTCCAAAAAACATCGCAGTAAACACAGACCAGGTACTTATACTTATCATTTCCCGATTTCCTTCTTCTTTTCTTTTACAAGTCTGTCCAGTTCTTCTATTTCATCTGCATCAACTTTTCCAGTCCCAATTATCCCTGAAACCAGCTGAGGCAAAGATATCTTCCCTTCATACTGCATCAGTTCTTCCATCATATATTCCGTGCAGCTGACCTCAGGTGCAAAAGTCCTGGCAATTGTCTTCCCACTGTGAGTATATCCCACTTCTTTAAGAAGGCCTTTTTTTATAAGACTGTTTATGATAGAAAAACCTGATCTGTCCTTCCAACACCTGTTAGGACTTGCCTCGATCAACTCTGCCAAAGACATCTCTTTCTCCGCTGTCCAGTATGCCTGCATTATCTCCATTTCACTCTGTGTTAAGTACATCCGTTATCTCCCTGTATTTTATTTAAACAATTTGAATTTCGCCTGATACGGCTGATTTCCCCAAAGTTATATATAGAGTATATGGCATTTGATAGTATGCGTCAATTTATTTTGACTGTATCTTTTTGTTTTTATTAAACAAAAAAGCTCTTAGGAAATCCCAAAAGCTTTTCAGTAAATCATTTTATAAATCTTCTCGAACCATTCTAATTTCTACAGCGCCAAGACTCTTAGTTTCCATAGTTTTTATTATGATTTCTATATCATAATCACCCTTTCACAATTCTTAATTCTTTAACCTGTTGCGATATTCTGACATTACCTCCACGGATAAGCTGCTCCCCAACTTCAGTAAAGCCCATCTTTGCGTGAAAAGCCAGACTCTCTTTATTATAAGGGACAGTAGTAATCGCAGCGCCTACTATCTCTATGTCATTTCCTTTGGCATAATCGAATGCATATTGATATAACTTACGTCCTATACCCTTTTTCCAGTATTCTTTATCTACAACAATTCTGTCTATATAAAGGAATTTGGAATACCGCTCTTTAAACCATCTATAACTCTTGAAATCATAGTCCTTAAGGCCTTCTCGTAAGGCAATGATAAAGCCAGCAGGGCTCTCATCTACATAGATAACATGAAAGAGCACTGCATTTTCCGCAAGGTATTCCAGTTCTTCTCTGTCCGTAGGTATCAGGACATCGATATTTTCTTCATTTAATTTAAGAACATAGAGATAATCTTTAGGTTCTATTCTTTTAATCATCTACATATACCTTGAATTCAAACCACTCTTCATCTGTTTTCCTAAATCCTACAGATTCAAACATACACTGACTCTGTGTATTAAAGGAATAAATATTAGCCTTGACTGTCTGCATGCCTTTTTCTTTCGCCAATCTCATCATATCCTCAATGCAACGTCTTCCAATATGCTGATTCTGATATTCTTTGCACACCACAATGGCAACTTCCGCATTATCTCTTAGAGAGACATCACCAACCAAAGTTCCCTTGTATTCTATGTAGTAACAATCTCCATGAGCGCTGAGATAATCATACATACAATGCAAAAGTTCCAGATCATATGGTTCATCCCTGTTGTCAACCTGTTTACAAACATCAAGGTCCTGATACCAGGGAAGTGATACCTCATCGTTTCTGTAATATGGAATCAGTCTTATTTCATCATCTATAATCCGTTCTTTCATCTTCCTTTTTAATACTCTCCCAATACTTCTTTACTTCAGTTATTTTCTTAACCACACTTTCCTGGAAAGGCTCATTATCATCCAGCGCAAGTAACTTTTCAATACTATCAACAGCGCTCTGTCCCAAATCATCATATATAGCTGGCTTAAAGTCTTCATTTGCATGCCAAAATTTTATTTTCCCGGAAAGACTATTGGTTGGATTCTTATCATACTCCTGTGCTAATGAATATGCTTCATCCACACAAATTCTCATATCTTCATATTCTTTAAGGCAGGCCAGACACATAGCCTTGAGAATCAGAAGCGTAACTTTCACTTTGGATAAATAGCTGTTTTCCTCTTTGGAGATAGAATCAAAGAATTCCAGCCCCCACTGTATAAAATCATAGGCTTCCCTAAAAGCTTTTGTTTTGTCTGTAGCAAGGAGTGCTCCTGTCATACTCATGGAAAGACCTATCATCCTGACAATTACTGAGACCAAAACTCTTGTAAATACATGTAGTGATTCATCAATCCTGCCTGTCTTCATTAATATGCGAGCTATATTTATATCTGCTATGCCTAAATAATTTATTTTTTTGAAATCTTCAATAGCCTCCTCCGGAGCTTTTTCACTTTTGAGCTCAGCTATCATAAACCGTATAAATATCTCATTAAAATCCGGATCATCATTTTGAGATATGTATCTTAGCGAAGCTTCATATAGCTCTATTGACCTTTTCCTATGTGCCTCTGAACCGTCTAAGGTGTAAATGACCGAGTATAACTGTGCAGACTCTTTGAGTATTTTAAAGTTCCCAGGGTATCTTACAATTGCCTTTTCTGCCACAGCCATTGCCTCATCATGTTTTCCCTCATTTAACAGCTTATTTATTCTTCTCACTATGTCCGTAACCCTCTTGGAGGACATATCATATCCAAGAAGAACATCCATGGAAATGCTGAAAAAATCCGCCAGTTCCATAAGTGTAACGATATCCGGAACAGTACTTCCGCTCTCCCATTTTGATACGGCACCTACCGTGACACCAAACGCCTCAGCAAGGGCTTCCTGGGTTAGCCCCATTTCCTTCCTATACTTTTTGATATTTTCATGCAAATTAAGCTGCATCCGCTGTTTCTACCTCTCTTTTTTCAAGCACAGGTTTCGTCAGAATCAATACCAGAAGTACTACTGATGAAAATACTGCGCTAAAAATCATTATATTTGAAGTGCTCATATATGTTACGAGCGCGCTTATACCAAATGATCCGACAGGCATAGCCACCGTTGAAGTTGCATCAAACACCGCTGAGGCTCTTGCCATATATTCCTGATCAACGCATTTCATGAACTGGATACCCAGAACACCACCAATAAGTGAAGCTGCGATAGTCAATTCAAAGAAGCATACACTCATAACGATATAGCAGGCTGTCTTATTTCCGGCAAAAATGCCTCCGACGGGTATTCCCAAAAGTCCAATCCCCAGTGCTGCTGTTCCTAAGTCTGTAATGCTCAAGGGAGAAAGCTTCCTTGACAGAAGCGGTAATAACGCAGAACCTGCAATACCTCCCAGCGCGGAAAAAACTCCTGCAAAACTGAGTATTTCAGCACCGGTCTTGAAGATTTCATTTGCTATAGGTGCCTGGAGTGCATTTATCGGTACGAGCATAAAATTCAGCGCCACACAGAGCATACAGAAATTCCTGACAACCGGAGTCTTTGCAGTATATGCGATTCCATCCTTAAATAATCTGATGATACTCTCTTCTGAATTACCTGCTTTGTTATTGCTGCTTTCCAAAAAAGCTTTGCTGCCACTTTTCATAAGTCCGATAAGAATAGCTGTGACTAAAAAAGTCGCTATATCTATGCACATAGCTGCCGTAGCTCCTGCTCTCGCCAGGATTACTCCGCCAATTCCTGTGCCTATCAGAGTTGCAGCACTTGAAAGCATCTTATTCAGGCTGATGCCTACTGTCATATGCTCTTTCCTTATCACGTTAGCAGTATATGCAGACGCTGCAGGTCGGTCAAATGACTCAATCGTTGTGATAATAAGCGTTATTACCACCATTACAACAGGTCCAATATGCCCGAAAATATATAAGGCTACAAAAGCTGTGATTACAATTGCTCTCAGAAGGTTTGTTATTATCAGGACCCTTTTCTTATCCATCTTTTCGACAATAGCGCCTGCAAATGGCTGCACTACTACATTGGGAAGGAAATTAACTCCAAATACTATTGCTGACCACGCCGCACTGTGAGTGATCTGATATACAATCCATGTGAAAGCTATTGAATCTATAGAATCCCCAAAACGATTGACCACGTTGGAAAGAATAAGCTTTCTGTAATCTGATATTCTAAATATTTGTCTGTATGATATATCTTTGTTCTGTTCCATAAAATGAAGCCTCCCATCCGGTTCTGTTGCCTTCATTTTAGGTGGATTTCATATAAATAATAATACACTAATTGTATAGTTTAGAAAGATATATATTTCCTGTCAGGAAAACTATATTTGTGGATTACCTTTATACCAATCTATTTGCCTCCCAGTCTTATTTAAGGTTTGAGGCTGCATACTGTTCAAACACTGAACTGCATACAGCCTCGAATTCATTGATCCTCCGTCACATTATCTTCTCACCAAATTTGATTTTTCTGTACACTTTCCATATCAGGACAGCTGGAAGTGCAAGCACAACATATATAGTAGAAAGGCCTCCAAAAATTGCCATAAAAAATATAAATATGTATGTAATCACATCACTCATGCTTCCTACCCTCCTTAATTTCTTCAGTCTTATCTTCCTTTTCACCAGACTTGCGATAAGCAATAGCCATCCATATAAGGGAAGCGATCACAAGAAGCGTGCAGATTACACCTATAACTGTTGTCATTACTGTTGTATACATTTTTCATCTCCTTGTCTGCTGCTTCTTTGCAGCAATAAGCGTACAAAACTGGCTGCAGTCAAATATCAGTTAGTCTCAACTGACCTGCAACGCGCACGCAAACAAGAGCAGACTATATCTGCCCTTCAAAACTGATAGTTTCTTGTTGGAAATGAAATAGGATTATTTAGCCCCGTCCTGGCTATGGATATACTGAATCATTGTCCGCCTGGAACAAATAACATCTGTCCACGGAAAAATAGACGGTAGTACTGATGTATAGAAAGCACCCTCAGAAATCAGGATGCATAAAATCAATGACAGAACAAGCACCCTCTTGCTGGTGGAACCTTGCTCCAATCGTTTTATGACTTCGCTTACGGCCCTAACATCCCTGACCTCAGATGCTGCCATAATGAACATATCGCTATCTTTTATATAAGTATTGGTCCTGAGCGGAAGCGTAGAAGACTCAGAACTGGTTGTTACACCATGTCCAAAATGATCTGAAAGATTCTCTATATTGTGGGCATCAAAAAACAGGCCACCCGCAATGATGGCCAGCGTCAAAAACAACAATATGGCTGTTTTTATTCCGGATAGCTGTTTCAGTTGTCTTTTCCTAATAAATCCCACTAAAGTCTCCTTATAATCTTAACTTTTTTAATTATATCGCATGATTGACACTTATCATATGAAAATCAACTAAACAAAAGTACTGCTTTTACTCCTTAACTCTCCAATTTTATAATACATCCTGATACCATTTCTCCTCAGAATTGCATCAGACAGCATTTCTTAACTTCATAATATTTTTGCCTCATATTCCGAAGTGAATAATATATCTATTCTCGCATTCAGCCTGCGCGATCAAATTCTGAAATTCCTGCAGATTATCTTTCCCAGATACAATGCTCTCAAATAAATTCAAAGACTCAGGCGGAATCAGCGATACACCATGATAAGCCAAATTCAGTATCTTTCACCTATAAATTATAATCAAAATTCGAAATTCACCAATGATGTTGCTAAGCTCATCAACATTTTAGATTATATTCCTATATCCTCGGCTTTATCATATTTCCAAGCATATCAAGCGCCTTTTTATAGGATTCTGCCATGGCACCAGGGCTTTTAACTTCAAATCCAAGCCCGGTTAAAGGTTCAGTATCACCAAATTCTGCTATAAGCATTGTCTCTTTTTC
>NZ_JNKH01000036.1:0-36249 GCF_000701985.1 Butyrivibrio sp. WCE2006
AAGGAGCGCCCTTCTTTTCATATATGATATGTGCTCTGACTTCTTTTGAAATAGTGGTACAGTCTTTTCCTATCGCAGCTCCAATGGCTTTAAAGCTGAGAGAGTCATCCAAACCATGCTGGATTTCATAACGCTTGTCTAAATCAAGATGCTTGTTCTTATTAGTGGATTCCATAAGTTCCTCCTTAATGCCGGAGAGCATATGTGGATGAACCTATGGATGATATCAATAAGAATTAGTAAATTCCATACCCGAGTTTGGAATTAGTAAGTTCCATGTCGTGTGTTAAAGGGGTGGAATTTAGTTTTACAAGTTACTCGGAATAAGACAGCTATGTTAATGATCTGTTATTCATGAATTTCGGTTTACAAATATCATTTAGCTAGTGTAAAATAAATTGAATTATTATAAAGAGCGAGGCTTTGGATATTTTATGTCATCTATTATTCAAGACGATCAGGTATTTAATAATGAAGTTTCCTTTTGCAAGGTGTATAGCAAAGAGAGCAAGCGAATTTTGGAAGAGAGATTTTTACAGAATCGTATTTCTTACTATATAGACTGGCAGGATAAGAGTTTCTTGCAGCGCATTTTTGGTGTGGACAAGGATAAGATTTTATGTACTGTCCGTATCAATAAGGCTGATATTGAGCGCGCCAGAGAACTTGTGTCAGGGCTTGAAGATGTGAAAGTAAGAGACTTCGACAGGGTTGGAAACAGAGGCAAGAATAAAGGAAAGACAAAGAAAAAGTAATCAAGACCTCCGGTAGATCCGGAGGTTTTTATGACTCTGCAGATTATAATAACGCTTCGCTATGGAAGCACAACTTGCAGAGAGGTATATAATGGCTTTGCAATTTCGCTTGTAAGTGAGGATTTTTGCAAGCAAAATGATTATAAAAAGGAAGATAAGATGAAGAAAGAAAATCCGGTTAACAGGAAAAAATATACAAATAATGAAGAGATAAATAATGGTGAGAAAACGGGCAAGAGAGCTCAGGGTGTACGAAGCAAATCAGATGATAGTGCTTCTAAATTCATAAAAAATGCTCAAGGAACTAAGAGAAGAACTGATGACAGTGCGTTCGGAATAGAAAAAAATACTAGAGGAACTAAGGGAAGAACAGATGACAGTTCATTCGGAATAAGAAAAAATACCCAAGGTGCTAAGAGAAAATCTAACGATAGTGCTACCGGTATAAATAAGAAGAATAACATGTCATCCGTGAATGCAGGAAAATGCCCTGTATCTAAGAAGTGCGGCGGATGCCAGATGATCGATGTCCCTTACAAAGAACAGATCAAGAGAAAGCATGAGAGGGAAGAAGAACTCCTTGGAAAGTATGGCACAGTCGAACCATTTATTGAAATGGAGCATCCCGACCACTACAGATGCAAGGTGCATGCTGTGTTTACACATGACAGAAAGGGTAATCCTGTATCAGGTATCTATAAAGAAGGAACTCATGATGTTGTGCCGGTAGATGCATGTTATCTTGAGAATGAGAAGGCAGATGCCATTATTGCAACGATTCGTGGCATGCTTAAATCCTTCAAGATCAAGACCTATGATGAGGACAATGGATACGGACTTTTCAGGCATGTTCTCATAAGGGTCGGACATAACACCGGGGAAATAATGGTGGTTCTTGTTCTTACATCACCAATACTTCCTTCCAAGAATAACTTTGTGAAAGCACTTTTAAAAGAGCATCCGGAAATAACGACTATTGTTATTAATGTTAATGATAAGCGTACAAGCATGATCCTTGGAGATAAGGAGAAGGCAATTTATGGACCGGGATTTATTTACGACACAGTTTGTGGCATGAAATTCAAAATCTCCCCCAAGTCCTTCTATCAGGTTAATCCGGTACAGACTGAAAAACTGTATTCCAAGGCAGTTGAACTGGCTGGACTTACCGGTAAGGAAACGGTTCTTGACTGCTACTGCGGAGTGGGAACAATAGGTATCATCGCAAGCCCTCATGCAGCTGAAGTTATAGGTGTTGAGCTTAATAAGGATGCCGTTCGCGATGCAAGATTAAATGCAAGGATGAACGAAATTGAGAATATAACTATCTATGAAAACGATGCAAGTCGATTCATGGTTCAGATGGCTGAAGCCGGAGACCATGCGGATGTTGTTTTCATGGATCCTCCACGTTCAGGCTCTACCGAGATATTTATGGATTCTATGTTTAAACTGAACCCGGACAGAATTGTCTACATCTCCTGCAGCCCTGATTCTCTTGCAAGAGACCTGGAGTACATTACTAAAAATGGCTACAAGGCAGACAGAATCATACCTGTTGACATGTTCCCTTTCACAAGAAGCTGCGAGACCGTATGTTTATTGTCCAAACTTCATGAGGCGAAGCACCATATCAACGTAAAGGTAGATATGGACGAGCTTGATCTTACAAGTGCAGAAACTAAGGCAACATACAAAGAGATAGATGAATGGGTGCAGGAGAACTATGGATTTCATGTGACAAATCTGAACATTGCTCAGGTAAAGCAGAAGCATGGGATTATAGAAAGAGAGAATTACAATAAGCCAAAATCTGAGAATAGCAGACAGCCTGGATGTCCGGAGGAAAAGGTTAAAGCGATTGAAGAAGCTCTAAAACATTTTCAGATGATATAAATAAAAACTCGTGACTATCGGTATTTGGTGGTCACGAGTTTTTTTACGTACATTTTACCAATGTTGATAATAGATTTTACATGTATCTGCTAGCATTGCGCTAGGAGGTGCAGAGCATGTCTAAAATATGGAGTTTTGTAAATGACTTGAAGATCAAGAAGAATCAAAAAATCACAATGTTTATTTGGCTTACAACAATACTATATGGATTAACTGGCGGTTTGATATGGGGATTGATTGGAAGATTGATATTACCTGAAATAACTTGGCTATTTTGCTTTATAGGGTACCCTGCGGTGTTCATGGGACTGTTTGGCGGTGTAATCTATCTATACAATCATGAGTTCATATGATTTTTCAAGACTTTTACTGAACTTTTACATAAAGATGGTTATGGATTTTACATTAGGCGAATATTATTGTCATTGTAAAAAATACGGCGCCAAATTATGTAAGTTTAGAAAGGAATGAAAAATATTATGAAGAGAAGAATAATTGCTATTATGGCAGCAGTAAGCATAATGACATTTGGGCTAGTAGGATGTGGAAGCGAGAGTCCCCAAAGTGCTGATGCTGCAGAGCAGGGAAAAAATGTGGAATCTGTAGAATTAAATGGAACTATTAAACTTGCAGGCTCAACTTCTATGGAAAAACTTTGCGAGGCTATGGCTGAGAGTTTCATGGAGAGAAACCCAGGAGTGACAGTTACCGTTGAATATACTGGCTCAGGTGCAGGTTTGGAATCTCTTGCAGCCGGTTCTGTAGATATCGGAAATGCTTCCAGAGGCCTGAAGGATGAGGAAAAGGCAAGTGGTGCAGTAGAAAATATTGTGGCAATTGACGGTATTGCAGTGATTACTAATAAATCTTGTAGTATCAAGGATGTGACATCAAAGGAACTTGCTAAAATCTATTCGGGCGAAATTACAGACTGGGCTGAGCTTGGTGGTAAGGAGCAGCCAATCATTGTAATTGGTAGAGAGGCATGTTCAGGCACAAGAGATGCATTTGAAGAGTTACTTGAAGTAAAGGATGGTTGCGTGTATGCACAGGAGTTGGATTCAACAGGAGCAGTTCTTGCAAAAGTAGCAACTACACCAGGAGCAATCGGTTACGTTTCGCTTGATGTGGTTGATGACACCGTGTCAGGATTAAAGATTGATGGAGTGGAGCCAACAGAAGAAGAGATCCTAGCAGGAAATTACATGCTTCAGAGACCGTTTGTAATGGCTACAAAGGGCGAAATGTCAGGGCAGAATGAATTGGTTCAGGCTTGGTTTAACTATATCAATTCTGATGATGGTAAGGAAGTTATCAAACAAGTTGGACTTATTATTCCACAATAAGGGGTATACATGAAGAGAAAAGCATTTATAGAAAAAACTGCCAAAACATTATTCGAGCTTTGTGCAGTAGTGGCTATATTTGCAGTTTGTGCAATTACTATCTATATGTTCATGAAAGGTGCCCCGGCTTTAAAGGAAGTCGGGGTTTTTGATTTACTTTTTAAAACCATATGGAAGCCAACTGCAAGTGAACCATCTTATGGTATTGGATTTATTATTTTGGCTTCGGTAGTAGGAACTACCACTGCACTTTTTCTTGGAATTCCGATAGGATTGTTAGCTGCAGTATATATATCAGAAATGGCAGGAAAAACAACAGGAAACATTGTACAAACTGCAATAGAATTATTGGCTGCCATTCCATCAGTAATATATGGATTAATTGGAATGATGGTACTTAATCCGATTATGTTTAGATTTGAGCAAATAGTATTTGAAGACGATAGTTCTCATCAGTTTACTGGAGGAGCAAACATGCTTTCTGCAATTATTGTACTGACAATCATGATTTTGCCAACGGTAATAAGCGTAAGCACATCGTCGTTAAAAGCTGTATCTGACACTCTTAGAGCAGCGTCGTTAGCACTTGGTGCAACAAAAGAACAGACAATATTCAAAGCAGTTATTCCAGCGGCGAAATCAGGAATACTTACAGGTGTAGTGTTAGGTACAGGTAGGGCACTTGGTGAGGCAATGGCTATAAATATGGTTGCAGGGGGAGCAGTTAATATTCCGTTACCATTTAATTCTGTTCGTACTCTTACCACTCAAATTGTAAGTGAAATGGGTTATGCCCAAGGAACGCATAGACAAGTATTATTCACAGTGGGATTAGTCTTATATATTTTTATCATGATTGTGAACTATGCATTGCTAAGAGCAAGGAAAGCGGGGATTGATAATGTCGATTAGTAGAAGAAAGTTTATTGATTGTATCCTGCGCTTTTTAATATATATCTGCTCGACATTTTCAGTACTTTTGTTACTTGGAATTATTGGATATGTGTTAATAAGAGGTATTTCTGCGGTTAACATAACATTTCTTACTTCAGTAACAAGCGTATTGAAAGGAACTGTGGGGATTGCAGGTAATATTGTAAATACATTACTGATTATTCTTATCACCATGATAATTGCAACTCCAATCGGTGTAGGTAGTGCAATATATCTTAATGAATATGCAAGGCCTGGGAGAGTTGTAACAGCAATAGAATATGCAACAGAAACCTTGACCGGTATTCCATCCATTATCTTCGGCCTATTTGGAATGATGTTTTTTGGAGAAAAGCTCGGATTAGGTTATTCACTTTTGACAGGATCTTTAACATTGATTCTCATGGTTCTTCCTTTGATAACACGAAATACTCAGGAAGCATTAAAAACTGTACCAAGTTCGTATCGGAATGGTGCAATCGGACTTGGAAGTGGCAAATGGCACATGATACGAACAATACTTCTTCCAAGTGCTATGCCAGGAATAATCACAGGAGCAATACTTGCCATAGGAAGAATTGTGGGAGAATCAGCAGCACTTTTATTTACAGCTGGAAGTGCCAAGTTATTACCCAAAGGGATTAGCGGATTTTTAGCTAAACCATTTCAGTCTGGAGGAACCCTTACTATTCAGATGTATCTATCTGCCACAAGTGAAGGTGATTTCGAAACAGCATTTGGAATAGCTGTAGTGCTTTTGATTATCGTACTGGCTATAAACCTTGCAACAAAAGTACTAACAGAACGTTTTGATGTGACAAGAAAGGAATAGTAATGGGAGAAACAAAAATCAGTGTTAATAATTTGAATTTATACTATGGGAAAAATCATGCATTAAAAAATGTAAGCATGGAAATAAAGGAGAAGGCTATTACGGCATTAATTGGACCATCAGGTTGCGGTAAATCTACCTTTTTGAAAACTCTAAATAGGATGAATGATTTAGTTGAGGGAGTAAGGATTGATGGGACGATAAAAATCGATGGAGAGGATATTTATGGTAGAGATATAGACACTACGCTACTTAGAAAAAAAGTAGGAATGGTATTTCAGCAGCCAAATCCATTTCCAATGAGTATATATGATAATGTGGCTTATGGTCCAAGAGTCCATGGCATTAAGGATAAGAAAAAGCTTGATAAAATTGTAGAAGATAGCTTGAGAGGAGCTGCGATTTGGGAAGAGGTGAAAGACAGATTAAAGAAATCCGCTTTATCACTTTCCGGGGGACAGCAGCAAAGAATATGTATAGCCAGAGCTCTGGCCGTAGAACCTGAGATTCTGCTGATGGATGAACCTACATCGGCTCTTGATCCTATCTCTACCACAAAGATTGAAGATCTTATGGAAGAATTAAAAAAGAACTATACAGTAGCTGTGGTCACACATAATATGCAGCAGGCCGTGAGAGTATCGGACTATACTGCATTTTTTCTTGTAGGTGAGATGGTGGAATTTGGCACAACCAAGCAGATTTTCTCTTACCCAAATGATAAAAGAACTGAGGATTATATCACCGGAAGGTTTGGCTAATATGCTTAGTGAATTAGTAAGAATTATAGAAGGGAATATTCGAATGAGAAGTAAATTTGATGAACAGCTTTTAGAACTTAATCATAAGATGATTGAGATGGGAAACAATATAATATCCTCGATTCAGAAGGCTATAGAAGCGTTGGTAGCCCGAGATATTGATCAGGCAAAGCTGATTATGGATGGTGACGCAGAAATTGATCATCTCCAGAAAGTAATCGAAAGTATATGCTTTAATCTTTTGATACAACAGCAGCCAGTTGCAAGAGATCTTCGAACAGTGACAGCAGCAATGAAAATGGTTACTGACATGGAGCGAATAGGTGATCATGCAGCAGATATTTCGGAAATGACTATACTTATGGGGCAGAATAGTCAAATAGATAAGTTTAATCATATTTCAGAGATGGCAAGCGAGACAATGATAATGCTCAATCATAGTATTGAAGCTTATGTAGAAAAGGATGTTGTAAAAGCTAGGGAAGTTATTGAACATGATGATATTGTTGATGAGTTGTTTGTAAAGGCAAAAAAGGATGTTATCCAACTTATCTTAAATAATCCTGAAGAAGGTGAGGAGGCAGCCGATATTTTGATGATAGCAAAGTACTTTGAACGAATAGGGGATCATGCAACAAATATAGCAGAGTGGGTAATTTATTCACTAAAGCAGAAGGAGAATGAAGATGAAGTATAAAGATATTAAAGAGAATGAAGAGGTACTGGCATTAATAGCAAAGGGAAATGAAAACCTTGGAATATTGGGGTATACAGACCATTCAGAAGTACATGCAGCTTTGGTAGCCGAGCGTGCTACAAATATTCTTGAGATTCTTGGATACAGTAAGAAACAGATTGAACTTGTTAAGGTGGCTGCATTTATGCATGACATTGGGAATGCCATCAATCGTAGTAGGCATGCAGAGTATGGTTCATTACTTGCAAATGACATATTAAAGAAAACAGGCATGGATAGGCAGGAGAGACTTACAGTGGTTTCTGCAATCGCCCATCATGACGAGTCAACAGGTGGAGCTACAGATGTAATATCAGCTGCACTCATTATAGCAGACAAAACAGATGTTAGAAGAAACAGGGTGCGTCAGAAACCAAAAGCCAACTTTGATGTTCATGATAGAGTGAATTATGCTGTTACCAAAACAGATCTTATTATTGATAAGGATAAAAAGCAAATTTCATTAAATCTCGAAATTGATGAGAAAATCTGTACCATGTATGAATATTTTGATATTTTTCTCGGTAGAATGCTGATGTGTAGAAAAGCTTCAGAACTATTGGGAGTAACGTTTAGATTAATGGTTAATGGAAATAAAGCATTGTAATAGTAAGCAAAGTTTATAATTTTACATAGATTTTACATAGGACATTCATACATTTTACTTTCATTCAGTATGCTAATAATTGGCGTATTTTTTTAGCATACCCAGAAAGGAATTTGTATGGATATTTTTAATGTTCTAAATATGATAGGTGGGCTATCCCTGTTTCTATATGGAATGAGCATGATGGGGAATGAACTGTCAAAGATGGCAGGCGGAAAGTTGGAAATAATTCTTGAGAAGCTTACTTCAAAGAGGATATTTGCGGTGTTGCTTGGCGCAGGAGTTACGGCAGTTATTCAATCATCATCTGCAACTACTGTCATGGTAGTTGGATTTGTAAATTCAGGCATTATGAAGCTAAATCAGGCTGTAGGTATTATTATGGGGGCAAATGTGGGTACAACTATTACATCCTGGATGCTTTCACTTACAGGAATCGAGGGAAGTACCATTTGGCTTAAGATGCTAAAGCCTTCATCATTTTCGCCTATATTAGCGGCAATAGGTATTATTTTAGTTATGTCAAACAAAGAAGAATCTAAGAAAAAGGATGTTGGTGGAATCTTACTTGGATTTGCGATTCTCATGTTTGGAATGGAAACAATGAGTGGAGCTGTGTCTGGGCTAGCAGACAATACTTCTTTTACAAGAATGATGACAGCTTTTAGGAATCCTATACTTGGAATGGCTGTTGGTGCAATTCTAACGGCAGTAATTCAAAGTTCATCTGCATCTGTTGGTATTTTGCAGGCACTTTGTTCTACCGGAGCTGTACATTATGCAGTAGCGCTTCCGATTATTATGGGGCAGAATATCGGAACCTGTGTAACCTCAATTATTTCATCTGTTGGGGCAAACAGAAACGCACGTCGCTCAGCGATGATTCATTTATATTTTAATCTTATAGGAACAATTATTTTTATGGTTGTATTCTATTCTTTGAATACAGTTATAGATTTTGTTTTTTTAGATAAGGCTGCTAATGCAGCAGGGATAGCTGTGATTCATAGTTTATTTAATATTGGTGCGACAATACTTCTTTTCCCATTTGCGGATAAGCTTGTAAAGCTGGCTGAAATAACCATACCAGATGGAGCAGAAGAGCCGGAGGATAAAAAGGATTCTATCATTATTGACGAGAGATTCTTGGACAGGCCGGCATTTGCAATGGAATTATGCCGTGGAAAAGTAAGAGAAATGGCAGAGTATTGCCAGAAATCTATCACCTTATCACTGGAAGCCCTATTAGAATATGATAAGAAAAAGGTTAAGGAAGTTAAAAGACTTGAAGCTGTAGTCGATAAGTACGAGGATGCAATTGGCTCATATTTGGTAAAAGTATCAAGTAAGAATATTTCAAAATCAGATAGCCAAAGTATGTCCATTATTTTGCATAGTATCAGTGATCTTGAAAGGATTTCAGATCATGCCTTAGAGATTGTTAAATCAGCAGAAGAAATAAAAGATAAGGGCTTAGAGTTCAAGAAGGGGCAGCTCAGAGAAATGAAAGCTCTTTGTGGAGCTGTTAATGATATATGTGCACTAACAGTTGATAGCTTTTGTAGAAATGATGTAGAGCAAGCTACTCATGTTGAGCCTCTTGAAGAAGTTATTGATACACTATGCAAGACCATTAAGGAGAATCATATTAATAGATTGAAGAAGGGAAAGTCTACTATTGAGATGGGATTTATTTTGGATGATGTATTGACCGGTCTGGAGCGAGTATCTGATCATTGTTCAAATATAGCTGTTGAAATGATAACTATTTTAGATGATGATTATAATACGCATGAGTATTTTGAAAGCTTATCTAGTGTAGACAGAAAGAGCTTCAACAAGGAGTATGAAGAACTGATTAAGCAGTACCCCATCAGTAAGAAAGAGATAGAACAGTCTAAGGACGCACAATAGGAGAGAAGAATGGCGCTTATTTATATAATTGAAGATGATGACAGCATAAGGGAAATCGAAGAGCTGGCCCTCATAAATGCGGGGCATAAGGTATTAGGATTTTCATGTGCAAAAGATTTTTATGACAAGATGAATGATGTGATTCCGGATTTATGCTTAGTGGATATTATGCTTCCGGATGAGAGTGGCAATGAAATAGTAAAGAAGCTTAGAAAAAATCCTGAGACAAAGAAGCTTCCTGTGATTATGGTTACAGCTAAAACAACAGAGCTTGATTTAGTTAGAGGAATTGAGGATGGTGCTGATGATTATATCAAGAAGCCATTTTCGGTTATGGAACTAATCTCAAGGGTGAAAGCCCTGCTTCGTAGAACTCAGGCTGAGGATATAAAAGAACTTAGGCTGGACGAACTAGTTATAAATAATGAAAAGCATGAGGTTACTATCAGTGGAAATCATGTTGAGCTAACCTATAAGGAGTATGAGTTTTTGTCTTTTCTTGTATTAAACAAAGGAATCGTACTGAACCGTGACACTATCATGGAGCAGGTATGGGGAGCTGATTACGAGGGGGAATCAAGAACTATAGACATGCATGTAAAAACTCTTCGTCAAAAATTAGGGGATTATGGTAGTAGAATCAAGACCGTGAGAAATGTAGGATATGTAATCGAATGAAAATAAGAATAAATATAAGACTGGTTGGAATTGCGATATTAGCAATTATCGCAACAGTTATTGGAATTACAATTATATATTACAATCTCTTTGAGGGTCAGGTGCGATCAGATCTATCTGTCAGTGCGAAACTTCTAAAGGATACCAAATATTTTGAAACAGTAGATATTGATGTAGATCAGATAGATTTATCTACTGATTTAGATGAGCTGCGTGTAACTTGGATTGATAAAGATGGAACTGTTTTATATGACAATGATGCCTCAGCGGAGCTATTGCAAAATCATTTTGACAGACCAGAGATACAGGCGGCTTTTGAACAGGGTGAAGGGGAAGCAGTTAGAAGATCTGACACTATGAATGAGGATACTTTCTATTATGCGTTGCGTTTAGATAATGGAACGGTTCTTCGTGTTGCTACCAATGCACAGAGCATTTGGGCGGTATTCATATCAGCGATACCAATTATTTTATTAATTATTCTCCTTATCATTTCAATTTGCATAGCGATTTCTCATCTGCTTACAAAACAGTTTTTAAAACCAATAGAGATTATGGCGGAAAATTTGGAGAATGCTGATTATGAATCACCGTACAGGGAATTGGATCCTTTGGCAGAAATGCTTCGCACCCAGCATACAGATATTTTATCTGCTGCAAAAGCCAGGCAGGATTTTACGGCTAATGTTTCACACGAGCTGAAGACACCGCTGACCGCTATTTCTGGTTATGCTGAATTGTTAGAGGGAGGAATGGTAGGCGCTGAGAAGCAGAATCATTTTTATCAGGAAATCAGAAAGAATGCCGACAGATTACTTGCATTGATAAATGATATTTTGAGACTCTCGGATTTGGATAGAAAAGATTCTGAGTTACATTTTACCGAGGTTGACTTATATGAGACTGTCTCAGAATGTATGGAAGTCTTATCAGTTAATGCGAAACAAAGAAACGTGACAATAGAGCTTGAGGGGAAAACGAGTATTGTTTGCGGAAACAAAGACATGCTCAAAGAGTTGGTTGAAAATCTGGGGCAGAATGCAATCAGATACAATAATCCTAATGGCAAGGTAAAGATTTCTGTGGGAACAATTGATGGTCAGGTTGCGCTTACAGTTAAGGACAATGGAATAGGAATACCTGCTTCAGAGCAGCAGCGAATTTTTGAACGATTTTATCGTGTTGATAAAAGCAGATCAAAAGCTACAGGTGGAACAGGGCTTGGTCTTGCGATTGTAAAACACATAGTTGAGATTCATGATGCCAAAATTGAGTTAGATAGTGCACCTGGGGTAGGAACGACTATATCTGTGTTGTTTTAGGATTATTTTTTCTTCTTCCCGCGTCCATTTCCTTTAACCGGTTTGCAGAGATCAGAGTAGCGCTGCAAAATGTCGGTAAAGGTCTTGAACTCGTATGGATCCATCTTAGTAAAATTGATTTTGAAGAGTTTGCTATACATGACCATCTGAGCCTGAGTGACATTGTCGGCGGTCTTTAATTCCTCAAATGAGTCAAGGATATCGTCAACCGGTGTGGTTGCATCACCGGTTTCTGCATCTTTGCCATGGGCATCGCGTATAGCTTTTGCTATTTTGACAATGTCGTTTCCAAGAAGATTGTTGAAGTAGTTGTCTTCAGATATGGTTGCTGCTTCTAAGGTTTTCATGTAATGATCTTCATCGGAAATGCCTTTATTTTGAAGCCGAACTCTTGTCTGTTCAATCATTTTGTTGATGTTTCGAAATTGCATTCCGGCAAGATTATCAACGTAGATTTCCATGTCCGAAAGAAAATTTATAAAATCCGGGTGCTTAATCATTTCACAAATCAATCTGACATTAAGCTTCCCACTTTTTAGTAAATCTATAGTTTCATCATCCAGTCCAAGTTCATCTATAGGAAATAGATGTTGTTCTCTATTTTCAGTAAGTCCCAGAAGATAGTCTGATGTTACTCCATAAAAATCCGCAAGTGTGATGATGGCCTTGTGAGAGATTTCTTTGTAATCATCTGTTTCATAATTTCCCAGTGATGCTCTGGATATTCCGGTCTGCTCTGACAATTCTTGCAGAGACAGGCCTTTTTCTATTCTTAAATCTTTTAGTTTTTCCTGAATTGATAATTTACACTTCAATGCTTTATTCCCCCAGTGCTTTTCCTAAAGTCCTTGTATATGTAAATCATAACAGAATGTAAGTTTGCTATAAATGATGAATTCCAATATCGTGGAAAAATTTGAGTAGAGCATCTATTTCCTACCTCTTGGATATACGGAGTTGGGCTTCTAAATCTTGGATAATTAGTCCATGAACAACGATAACGAGAGGAGGTGAAAAGCAAATGTTGTTAAATCAGGGATACGTTCCATGTAACAAACAGATTCATATCAAGATTCCCGAAAATGAATTACAAATGATTCACGACAGGATGGAGCAGATAGGAATCAAAAACATGAGCGCCTACATTAGGAAGATGGCAATCGATGGATATTACATCCACATTGATTTCAGTGAGTTATTAGAAATCATCAAACTTCTGAAAATTGACAGCAACAATATCAACCAGATTGCAAAAGTTGCCAATTCATGTGGCACTGTAGATAGCAAAACAATTTCTGATATGAAGGAGAATCATGAGCGAGTTTTGAAAAAGGTGGAAAAGACTTTTAACAAATATTTGGACATTTATTGACTTCGTTTTTAGCCTGCTTTGCAGGCGTAGCTTGCCGATGAAAATCGGCAATCAGGGGGATTGGGGCACACTCCCCAACAAGCAAAATCGCATCAGGTGTACACCGATGCACTGCTTGCCAATTTGTGAAAGGCCAAAAATCTCATTTAAGGAAGGGGATAGCTGTGAAGAATAAAGTGATAGTAAAAGACAAAGATGAATGGAGTTCTCTTGCAAACTTTATCGGAAATATAATAGCAAAATACGCTGATGAAATTGATTTTGATTCATTACCGGATCCTGATGTCTATCTTCAAAAAAGATATATATATGAATCTTATAAGGCGTATATGAAGCTCCGTAATAAGAAAACGAAGTAGAACATTGAAGGATATCATGAGGTGTGGTAAAATGAATTCACTAATATGAATGTTATATAAGTGAATGGCAAGCGAGGTATCACTCATGATTATCAGCGAAAGAATTATAAAGGTTTTGAAAGAACGCAATATGACTCAGGCGGAGTTTGCAAAGCAGGTAGGTATTTCGACCAGTACCATAAGCGAATGGAAAAAGAGAAAGACCAATCCTACTGTAGAAAAGATAATGGACATCTGTAATGTTTTGCAAATTACTCCGGAGCAACTTCTTACCGGTAAAGGAATTGAGGATGAAGAGGAAATTGCTGCAGCAAGTCCTGAAAGCAAATTTACGCCGGGAGATATTCAGATGATTGAAGATTATCACAATCTTAGAGAAGAACAGCAGAAGAGACTTATGGCTTATATGGAGGCCTTGAAGAAGATAGAAAGTCTTGAAGAGATGTAGGAAAGAGTTTAAAAATTTGAAAAGGTGGTTTGCGGTCGATTTTTGCGACCACAAAAATCACATTGTTTGAATATAGAATATATGAAGTCACAATTTGTGACTTCAAAAAAGGAAATGCAAAGGGATATAGTGTTTATGAAAAATACAACAGACTTACTCACAGTTGAGTCTATTAGAAACTGTGTATATACGATACGCGGGCAACAGGTGATGCTCGACAGTGATTTAGCTGATATTTATGGATATGAAGTCAAAAGATTAAATGAGCAGGTTAAACGAAATATAAACAGATTTCCGGAAGATTTTATGTTTCAATTGACAAGAGAGGAAGTTGATTTGGTGAAGTCGCAAAATGCGACTTCACGGAATGATTCATTTTTTGAAGGGCAGGATGGTGGTAGAAGAAAAATGCCTTATGTTTTTACAGAGCAAGGAATTTATATGTTAGCGACAGTTCTTAGAGGTGAGTTAGCTGAGCAACAAAGCATTTTTATTATGCGAGCTTTTAAGGAAATGCGTCATTATATCCGTCAGAATCAGCAGTTTGTAACTCAGTCCGAAATGAGCATGGTTACTGCTAAGGTTTCAGAGTTATCTGTGCAAATGGCAGGAGCAATTGATCATCAGAAGAAAACGGATAAGGCAATTGAAGATATTCAGAAGAGTATTGATACCCTGAATGAAAATTTTGTTTCGGATAAGGATTTTAAGAATTTTATAATCTATAAAGGTCAGAAGTTTGAAGCTGATGTGGCTTACATAGATATCTATCAGCAGGCAGCAAAATCAATTTATGTTGTTGACGATTATATGAATACAAAATCATTGCAGTTATTATCACAGAAGAATTCAGGCGTGGAAGTAATCCTTTTTACGGAGAATGGGCATGGCAAGAGAGGATTTCTTACGACATCTGTGGTTAATGATTTTATAAACCAGTACCCACCGCTTCGGATTAAACCCAATCCGGATTGTCATGATAGGCTTATTGTTCTCGATTATGGATTGCCAACAGAGCAGGTATTCCACTGTGGAGCATCAAGTAAGGATGCAGGACGAAAACTCTCTGCTATTAACAAGGTAGAATCAGTACAAATGGTTCGTCCGGTTATTGATGCTTTGTTAAAACTTCCAGATAAAAGTATCTAAAGGAGATGATATTATTGGGAAAAGAAAAAACAAAAGTATATTTATATACCCGCGTTTCCACATCTATGCAGATGGATGGATATTCTTTGGATGCACAGAAATCCAGAATGAAAGCTTTCTGCGAATTTAATGATTATGAAATCGCCGGAGAATATGAAGACGCCGGAAAGTCTGGTAAATCGATTGAGGGGCGTGTTGCTTTTAACAACATGATGGAAGATATTAAATCAGGAAAAGATGATGTCTCTTTTGTTCTTGTATTTAAGCTTTCCAGATTTGGCAGAAATGCGGCTGATGTTCTAAATTCACTTCAGATTATGCAAGACTTTGGAGTGAATCTGATCTGTGTCGAGGACGGTATTGATTCATCAAAAGAAGCAGGAAGACTTATGATTTCTGTACTGTCGGCAGTTGCTGAGATTGAGCGTGAAAACATACGTGTACAGACTATGGAAGGCCGTATGCAAAAGGCTAGAGAAGGTAAGTGGAATGGCGGCTTTGCTCCTTATGGATATGCCTTGGTTGATGGAAAGCTTGAAATAAATGAAGAGGAAGCTGTAGCTATCAGAACAATCTTTGACCAATATGTAAATACAGATATGGGGTCAAACGGAATCGCAAAATATTTGGAAAACCATGGGATTCATAAGATTGCAAGGCAAAATGGAAAGAATCCGCTTTTTGATGCCTCGCTTATCCGACGTATTATACAGAATCCTGTTTAGTGCGGAAAGATTGCTTATGGCAGGAGAAGAACAGAAAAGGTTCATGGAACAAGAAATGATTATCGTCAGGTTTATAAGGATGATTACCTGCTTGTAGATGGGCTTCATGAGGCTTTAGTATCAGAAGAAGTATGGGAGCAGGCAAAGATAAAAGTAGCAGCTCAGGCTAAAAAATATGAAAAAGTCAATTCTCCTAAAGGTGAGAAAATACATCTTTTATCAGGTGTATTAAGGTGCCCTGTCTGTGGTGCAGGCATGTATGGGAATAAAAGTATTAAGCATAGAAAAGATGGCACAAAGTACAGTGATTATTTTTACTATGGCTGTAAGCATCGCAATATGACAAGAGGGCATAAATGCGACTATCGAAAGCAGGTGTCAGAAACAAAACTGGATGGAGCAGTAATTGAGGTGCTAAGGAAACTTGTGAGCAATAAGAAATTTGCCGGGATGATGCGTGAGAAAATCAATATGGAAGTTGATACCACAGCGCTTGATCAGGAAATATCTGCTCAGGAAAAGACGCTACGCCAAAGTTACTTGAACAAGGATGCCATTCTTTCAGATTTGGACAACTTGGATTATGAAGATAAGCATTACAAGAGAAGAAAAGCAGATTTAGAGGACCGCCTCAGTAAGACTTATGATAAAATCGAAGAGACAGAAAATGCCTTAGTAGAGGCTAAAGCAAAGAAGCGGTCGATACTTGCTGAAAAGGTTTGTGGAGATAATATCTACAAAGCGCTAATCTTTTTCGATAAAATGTATGAACCAATGAATGAAGCGGAACGCAGAGAGTTCCTGACACAATTCATAGAAAAGGTTGAGATTTACGAAGAAGAACAAGAGAACGGCCAATGGCTTAAGTCCATTGAATTCAAGCTTCCTATCATCTCAAAAGATATGAATATTAGTTTGGACAATGGTTCGCAAATCGAGACGGTTGTCCTGCTTTCCAAGGGCGAAATACCCAGTAAGAAAGTCAAGGTTGAATTCTCATAAGAGGGCATGGATACTGATGGTTTCAAGGATGGAGCTACCTACGATGAGATAAGAGATTGGGTACAGGAAAAGTATGGTATACATGTTACTAACCTGAATATAGCTCAGATCAAGAGAAAGAACGGAATTATTGAAAGAGAGAACTATAATAAGCCGAAGTCAGAGGATAGTAGGCAGCCGGAAATAACTCCGGAAAATGAGAAGGCTATTACTGAGGCTCTTAAGTATTTTAATATGATTTGAGAAACAGGAGGTATTCAGAAATGAGTACCTCTTATTTTTTTGCTAAAATCTAGGTTTAAATAACAGATTGTAAATGCTTAATCCATATAGGATTACAGTTGATGTTATGTTATGATTATAAGGCTCATATCTGTTTCGAGCACTGATAACTGGGGGATGTAAATAATGTCACTTGAAAAAAGTGTTTTAGATATTGATAAGATTAGGGGGCTTCTTAACAGTGAATATGGATTGGAACTCTTGGATTGTATAAGTCTGGAGCTTGGCTCAGCTAATTGCTATAAAGTTCACTGCAAAGAAGGTGTTTTCTTTTTCAAAGAGTATCAAAGTGAGTTCACTAAAGACAGAGTGGATAATGAAGCAGATATTGTTAAGTTCCTGATTTCTAACGATTTTCCTGTTGCTGAATTTATAAAAAACGCCAATGGTCAAAATAGTGTTTTGTATGAAGGACATGTTATCAGTCTTCAGCAATTCATAGAGGGAAAATCATATCTTAATGATCTTCCACATTCTCTTTTAATGGAGAGTGCAAAGTATCTTGGTGTTATGCACTCACTTCTTAAAGATTATCCTATGGAAATAAGCATGGACTACGATTGGGCTGTGGGTTTTTCTTCAGAAGCCGTTTCACAAAAGTTTAATGGATTATTATCTGCATTGGATGAGAATAAGTCAGACCCGAATTATGTAAGGATTCATGATGACCTTGTCTTTAAAATGAAACTGATGGATTCAATAGATGCCTGGAAAGAGTATTTTAAAGGCATAACATATACTTCAACTCATGGGGATTACACGGCTTGTCAGTTAATCTGCGATGGAGGAGAAATTAAGGCGGTTATCGATTTCTCTTCGGCAGGTTGTATTCCTGCAGTATGGGAGATTATGAGGTCATATATTCAATCAGGTGGAGTAAGTAGAAACGGATCATATTTTGATGTTGAAGATTTTTCTTTATATGTAAAAGAGTATATGAAATACGCACCGCTAACTGAGAGAGACTTAGAGGCAATGCCTTATATATATCTTTTTCAACTTGCTCAAAGCAGTTACGGATATAAAGAGTATCTGGTTACAAAAACAGAAAACAAAGAAGCACTGCTTGATTTTGGGTTTTGGCGGACTGATATTTGCAGAGAGATATACAAAAAAGCATCTGATATATCAGTGGCATTATTACAAGTAGCGTAAATTTAGATTTCGGGAGAATTTATGGGAAAAGTATATTTGATATGTGGAAAAATATGTAGTGGTAAATCGTATTATGCGAAATTGCTCAAAGAGAAATACACTGCAGTCATTCTATCAACAGACGAGGCAACCTATGAGTTGATTAATAATGAGCAAGGAGAGTTTTATAATATATTTGCTCAGCGTGTAAACAATTATCTAAAAAAGAAAGCAGCAGAAATCTGTAAAGCAGGCGCTAATGTTATATTAGATTGGGGATTTTGGACTAAAGAAAACAGAACCGATATTTCATCATATCTAAAGTCGCAGGATGTAAGCTACGAATGGCATTATATCGACGTTGATGATGCTACTTGGAATCGTAACATAGAAGAGCGTAATAAAAGAATCGAAGAAGGAAATGGTGGATCAGACTTTTATGTGGATGAAGGCTTGCTAAATAAGTTACTATCTATGTTTGAAATACCTGAAAAAGCTGAGATGGATGTCTGGTATGAATTGAATCGTTAAAAAGCTGGAAAAGCAGGGAGAGAGTGCATGAAAATATTAGTTGTTGGTGGGACAAGATACTTCGGAATTCCTGTGGTAAACGCCTTGCTGGCAAAGGGGCATAATGTGACCATTGCCACCAGAGGAAATGTGAAGGTGGATTTTGAAGGTGAGGTAAGCTATGTGGTTCTTGACCGAATGGATTCGTCAAGTGTTAAAAGAGCTCTAGATAACCACAGGTTTGATGTGATCATTGATAAGATTGCCTATAGCTCTAACGATGTGAAAGCTCTTTTGGAGAACGTCAGCTGCGATAGATATATCCAGATGTCTACGTGCTCTGTTTATCCGTGTGAACATGCCGGTATTACGGAAGATGAATTTGTGACAAGCGAGTATCCCTTGGAATGGATGGACAGAATCAAGGATTATGAAAAGACTAAGCGCAACGCCGAGAGAGCAGTTTTGGAGTACATGGACCTTTCTGCCTGCACTTTTGTGAGGTATCCAGTCGTTCTTGGAGAGAACGACTATACCGGAAGGCTGCGCTTTTATATTGAACATATTAAAAATGAGCACTCCATGAACGTAGATGATCTGGATGTCGCTATGTCTTTTATCCATGAAAAAGAAGCGGGAGAATTTATGGCATATCTTGTGGATCATCCTGTTTGTGGTGCTGTTAACGGCTGCTCAAATGGTGATATAAGGATCTCTGAGATAATAAGCTGCGCGGAAAAGAAACTTGATAAAAAGGCCATCCTTGATGAGAATGGTGATGCTGCTCCGTTCAATGGACTTAAGGATGCACTTACCTTTAGCACAGAGAAAGCTAAAGAAGCTGGATATATCTTTTCGGATTTGAATAGTTGGATATACAAGCTGATTGATTATGAAATATGAGACATTGACATAGCTAAATGAACGTAAGGAAAAATTAAGGTAGAGTTTGGAACATGGAAATGGGGATTATAAAATGACAGAAGAAGCTGGAAAACGAGCTATTGAGAAGGCACTATTATATTCTAAGCATGAGTGGTATGCATCAGAGAAAAATGTAATGCATGGTATCGACAAAAATGGGAGATATGTAGATACGCCGGATATTACATGGCGAGGTGAAGAATTCGATTGTGGTTGGTGGAAGCTGGGACAGCTGAATGTAGGAATTCCCTATGGATGGGGGAATGCTTCATCATTGGAAGAGTTTGACCTGGGTATTGCTGAAGGTAAGTACGCTGGAAATGTACCGGAAGATACATCACGATATGGAAGTCATGAATGTGTAGGTGTAGATTGCTCGGGGCTTGTAACAGTATGTTGGGAACTACCAAAGAAAATACGGGCTAGAGATATTCCCGAAATTGCAGATTTAATAGATATAAAGGATATTAGACAGGGTGATGTCTTTGCGATATCTTCGCATGTCATGTTGTTTAAGGAATTCATTAATAAAGATAAGTGTAAAGTTAGAATTATAGATTCAACCAGAAGTATTGGCAAGGTGTCTCAAAGAGAATTTTTATTAGCAGATTTGCTTTGTCAAGGATATCGTGTATATAGGAAAAAATGAATATTGTTCCGAAGCGCGAAATTTTTCTAAGATTAAGAAGTGAATTTCAGTATTATCGGTTGGAGAATAAAGAGATTATGACAAAGGTTATTTTTTTAGATATTGATGGAGTTCTTAATTCTAATTTCTGGAATGCAGATCACCAGAGAGAAATAAGTGACGGGAAATACATAGATACTGAAAAAGTGAAGCTTTTATCAGAGCTTGTTAAGAAATCAGGAGAATAAATTAAGTAATCCATAATATTGTCAAATGTGATCAAGTGTGTTCAAATATACTCAAAGGAGTATATAATATGAATACATCGAATATCACAAATTACAAACCAAAAGATTTTGCTGAATTATTAGGCGTTTCCGTCAAGACGTTACAACGTTGGGATAGAGAAGGCACTTTAAAAGCAAACCGAACTCTAACTGATAGGCGCTATTATACATACGACCAATATCTTCAATTTAAAGGGATAGATACTGTAAACGATGCTCGAAAAACAGTTATCTATGCCAGAGTGTCTACAAGAAATCAAAAAGATGATTTACAGAATCAAGTATCATTTTTACGACAGTTTTGTAATGGTAAAGGTATTATTGTAGACCAATGTATAGAAGACTATGGCAGTGGACTTAATTACAATCGCAAACAATGGAATACTCTATTAGATGAAGTTATGGAGCAAAAAATCAAAACTGTCATAGTTACACACAAGGACAGATTTATCAGATTTGGGTATGATTGGTTTGAAAAATTCTGTATGAAATTCAATACAACTATAGTGGTAGTGAACAATGAAGAACTATCACCACAAGAAGAACTCGTGCAGGATATTGTTTCAATCCTTCATGTATTCTCTTGTAGGTTGTATGGACTTCGTAAGTATAAGAAACAAATAAAGGAGGATGAGGATATTGCTAAAGAGCTTCAAGACGGAAATAAATCCAACATTGGAACAGAAAGCTAAGATCAATAAGACTATCGGGACTTGCAGATATGTCTACAACTTCTATCTTGCTCACAATAAAGAATTGCATGATAACGGACAAAAGTTCATGTCTGGTAAAAGTTTTAGCGTATGGCTAAATAACGAATATCTCTCATACAATCCTGACTATAAATGGATTAAGGAAGTAAGTTCTAAATCGGTCAAAAAGTCCATTGAAGATGGATATACAGCATTTACACGATTCTTCAAAGGGCAAAGCAAGTTCCCTAACTTCAAGAAGAAAGGCAAGTCTGATGTGAAGATGTATTTCGTAAAGAACAATCCAAAAGACTGCTTTTGCGAAAGACACCGCATCAATATACCTACTCTTGGATGGGTGAGATTAAAAGAAAAAGGTTATATTCCAACCACTAAAGATGGTTATGTTATCAAAAGCGGAACTATTTCTGTAAAAGCAAGTAGATACTATGTATCAGCACTAGTAGAAGTTCCAGATACTAAGATTTCTAACAATTCAAATGAAGGTATAGGAATAGACCTAGGGCTTAAAGATTTAGCTATAGTTTCCAATGGCAAGACTTATAAGAACATCAATAAGTCAGCAAGATTTAAGAAACTGGAGAAACAACTACGTAGAGAGCAAAGATGTCTCTCACGTAAATATGAGAATTTAAAGAAAGGAGAGTCCACTCAAAGAAATATACAAAAACAAAAGCTTAAGGTACAGAAGCTTCATCATAGGATAGACAATATCCGTACTGACTACATCAATAAAACAATAGCTGAGATAGTGAAAACCAAACCATCTTACATAACTATTGAAGACTTGAATGTATCAGGGATGATGAAGAACAGGCATCTTTCAAAAGCTGTTGCATCACAAAAGTTCTATGAATTTAGAACCAAGCTTAAAGCAAAATGTGATGAGAACGGAATTGAACTTAGAATTGTAGACAGGTGGTATCCGTCTTCTAAAATATGTCATTGCTGCGGGGCTATCAAGAAGAATTTAAAACTTTCTGACCGTTTATATAGATGCGCATGTGGCTATATTGAAGATAGAGATTTTAATGCAAGTCTAAATCTTAGAGATGCTGTAACTTACGAAGTTGCATAATCAAGCAAACGTAAGTATGTACCGAAGGCTATTTCGGGAATTAACGACTGTGGAGTGTACAAGAACTTGTGAGTAGCGTATTGCTTGCAATCGCCAAAGCATACACGATGAAGCAGTAAGAAGTGACCGTGAGGACTTCGATTTCTCGATGTGTTTGAGTTTATTTGAGCACATTTTGAGTGGCAGCTTCAATTATACTGCATTCCGGATGGCGATTTTGGTATGGGGTTGACTTAAAGCCTCTGCGCCCTAAAGCGGAGTACCTTACATCTCTTTTGGAAAAAGAAGGAATATCAGTTGCAGGAATTACTCCTAATCTGACAACAGAAGAAATTAGAAGATCAAAGAGATTCAGTAAGGTTAAGGCTGACGAAATACTTACGTGGCTTAAGGATCACCCTGATACTGAAAGGTGGGTAGTTCTTGATGATCTAGAGCTTCATAACAATAGTGTTGCAAAATGTCAGGTCATGACTGATGCTGAGCAGGGGCTGACCGAAGTGGATGTGGAGAATGCACTGAAGATATTAAGCGGAGAAGATAGATGAATAAGAATATTCAACTGCATAAAATTCTGGAGCATTGGGAACTGGGGAAGTGTAAGCAGTTTTTGTGAAATACAAATCGATATAAGATTTCGTATAAAAATGTTGAGGGTTGCATGGAGATAAAAGTTAGACTTGAAGAAGAAAAAGACTATAGAAGGGTAGAGGAAATAACAAGAGCCGCCTTTGGGTATCCTGACAGAGTAGAGCGTGGACAGATTGGTTGCCCCTATGAGCATTGGATGGTTCATGAATTGCGGCATCGTGATGGAATTATGGATCTCAGTTTGGTTGCCGAACTGGAAGATGGGACGATAGTTGGGCATATTATTTGCAGTAATGCAGTTGTGAGAAAGGAAAATCTGTCTTTTCCTGTCCTGAACTTTGGTCCATTGAGTGTATTACCTGAATATCAGAGGAGAGGCGTTGGAGGAGCGCTTATTCGAGCAATGATAGAACGAGCAAAACAGCTTGATTATGGCGCTATTTTGTTTTTTGGAAGACCTGAGTACTATCCCCAGTTTGGATTCAAGGAAGCAGAAACTTTTGGAATAGCAGATGCGGATGGATATAATTATCCCTCATTTATGGCGATGGAGCTGAAAGAAGGATATTTGAAAGCTGTTCGCGGAGGAAGATATTTTGAATCAGATATTTATAACGATGAATTGAACCGTGAGGCAGTGAGAGCTTTTGACGGAGAGTTTACAAACGAATAAATGAGACTGTTTGTCTGATTTAAGGGGAAAAATAACGCATCAAGTGTGTTAGTAGAAGAACTACCTCCCGAGCATCTGCTTCTCACCAATTTTTTTACCGGACTTAAAAAGGACATTGATTCCATTGGTAAAGAATATAACCAAGTTATTATGTTTGGCATTGACAAATCATTGACTTCGAGGGTGAGGATTGAAAAGTATGCGGCCAAGGAAGGCACCAGATGTGCTTCAAAACTGGATTTGGACAAGATGTCAGAATCCATAAAATCCGCTGGAGTACAGGTGGTGATATCTGAACGCCCAACAGCCTATCTTTGCAACGAGGCATATTGGCATGTACTCAATAAGTTTTCTGGAACTTGTGAATGAGAAAGATGTTCTCAGGGGGCAGCTTAAGCAGGTAAAGCAGAAACATGGGATTATAGAAAGAGAGAATTACAATTAGCCAAAATCAGAGGATAGTAGACAACCAGGGACGACTCCGGAAAAAGAGAAGGCTATTACAGAAGCATTTAAGTATTTTAAAATGATTTGATGGAAAAGAGGCATTCTTTTATAGAGTGCCTCTCATTTTTTCGCGGCAAGATATTTATGGACATATGAAAACTTTTCTTATAAGCTTCATCAAATCTTTATTTTTTCTTTGTATTCTGTTTTCAGGTTGAAAAACAAATATATTGAAAATGGAAGGGGAAAAATAATGGAAATGATGCTTAAAACTAACGAACTCTGTAAGACTTTTAAAGATCAGAAAGCTGTAAATAAAGTTTCGTTGAATATACCAAAGGGTTGTGTGTACGGTCTTCTCGGACCAAATGGTGCAGGAAAGTCAACAACACTTAAGATGATAACGGGAATCATGAAGCCCACAGACGGCGAGATCATCTACGATGGGAAGACTTGGGATAGAAGCGTACTTGAAGAGATCGGAGCACTGATCGAGAATCCTCCGATCTATGAAAACCTCACAGCAAGAGAGAATCTTGAAGTAAGAGCGATTCTTCTTGGAGTTCCCAAGAGCAGGATTGATGAAGTTTTAAAAACAGTTTCACTTACGAACACAGGAAAAAAGAAGGCGGGGCAGTTTTCACTTGGAATGAAGCAAAGACTTGGTATAGCACTTGCGCTTCTTGGAAATCCTAAGCTTCTTATTCTGGATGAGCCTACAAACGGACTTGATCCTATCGGAATTGAAGAGCTTAGAGAACTCATAAGATCTTTCCCAAAGCAGGGAATCACCGTAATCCTGTCAAGCCACATACTTTCAGAGGTTCAGATGTGTGCTAACTATATTGGAATAATCTCAGACGGAGTGCTCGGATATGAAGGCGAGCTCCTTCCGGAACAGAATCTTGAAGAGCTTTTTATGGATGTTGTTAAGAAAAATCGTGAACTTCAGAATATTGCATAAAGAGTGTAAATTGCCAATTACTTAATATATGAAAGGACTAAAGCAATGACTAACGTAATAAGAGCTGAATTTTTAAAATCAAAGAGAACAGTGAGCAGTAAACTCATATTTGTATTTCCAATAATCGCACTTGTAATGGCGCTTGTGCTTACAGCAGGAATGACAAACGCATACGCAGAGAGCGCTTGGAACTGGTGGTATACGTTTCTTCTTCCTGGAATGATTGCTATTGTAAGTTACCTTTCTGTTATGAGAGAAAAGAAAAACGGGTACTACAATATCAAAGCTCTTCCTATCGAGAAAAAAGAGCTGATGCTTGGGAAAATAGCCTATCTGGGAATTCTTGTACTCATATCAAATGCGGTTCTGTTTATGGGTGCTGCTTTAGGAGGCACCTTTTTAACAACAAGTGTTCCGGTAGTTGGGGCAGCTATAACTGTTTTAGTTCTTTCTATAGTTCAGCTTTGGCAGATTCCACTTTTCTTATTCCTTAGCGAAAAATTCGGAATGGTCGTTGAACTCATAGCCTGCATGTTCATAACCGTGCTTGGAATTATTGTGGCACCTTCAGGAAAATGGTTTTTGTTCGTATCTGCAGTACCTATGAGAATTGTTACTCCGCTTCTTCATGTACTTCCAAACGGTTTGAGAGCGCAGGCAGGAGATCCGCTTCTTAACGCTTCTGTAATCTTTCCCGGAATTCTCATCGCCCTGGTCTGGTTTGTGGTTTTAACTTATCTATATCTTAACTGGTTTGAAAAAGGAGATGTGAAATAAAAATGTTTAGTAGATGCCTTCGAGCAGATTTTTATAAAATGAAAAGAAACCCCATAACTATTGCGCATATAGTAATCCCGATTGTGGTAAGCATAGTGTTTCTTGCTTATTATGCGACTTCCGGATGGAATGAGACCGATAAGATATCCGCATTTTTTGAGGCTCTTGGATCTGGATTTCCTGTATTGATTGGAATATTCATTGCAAGTACAATGGAGCAGGAGCAAAATGCCGGAGCGTTTCAAAATCTTCTTACTTTAAGAAGTAAGACGGCAGCGCTCTTCTCAAAGGCAGTGACATTAATTTTACTTAGTCTCTTTGCCTTGCTATTTACAGCAGTTTTATTCGGAGTAGGCTTTATCATTATTCACGGACAGGGCACCGCTTCAATGGGAGTGTTGCTCATGGCAGCCTTTGTTATGTGGCTTTCAGCGATTCCGCTCTATCTGCTGTTTGATATTTTTGCATTTGTTTTTGGCAAGGCTTTTGTAATAGGTGCAGGTTTGATTTCGGGACTTATCAGTGCACTTTTCCTTACAGATATTGGAATGTATGCCTGGAAGGTCGTGCCACTTTCATGGACAGCCAGAATGCCTGAAACATTCCTTGTATACGAACTTGCAGATATTGGAGCACTTTCTGAGATCAGGTCACAGGCACTGATTTACATGGCAGTTGCCATCGTTTGCTTGGCGGGATACTTTATTTTTGCTGCAAACTATGAGGGTAGTAAGATATCTGAATAATTGTCTCCAAATATTTTGAAAAAGAGGATGAAAAAAGAATTATGGCAAACATACTGGCAGTTGACGACGAAAACGCCATTTTAAACATGATCGAGAATGTTCTGGTTAAGGACTCTCATGCAGTTACGAAAATTGATGATCCTACGAAGATTGAGATGGATAAGCTCTCACGTTTTGATCTAATATTACTGGACGTGATGATGCCTGGAATTGATGGGTTTGAGCTATGCTCGAAGATAAGGAATATAGTTGATTGCCCAATTTTATTTATCACCGCAAAGACGGATGAGGGAAGTCTTGTAAATGGACTTGCCCTCGGTGCAGATGACTATATCTGCAAGCCCTTCGGAGTTATGGAGCTTCGTGCAAGAATCGGTGCGCACCTTCGAAGAGAAAAGCGTGAGCATGTGGCAAGACTTGCCATTGGCAGAATCTGCTTTATGCTTGAAGCCCGTAAGATGATGCTCGATGAAGAGGAAATAAATCTCACAAAGGCTGAGTACGACATATGTGAGTTTTTGGCAAAGAACCGTGGCCAGATTTTTTCAAAGGAGCAGATACTGGAAAAAGTGTTGGGATACGATAGTGAGAGTTGCGACAGCACAATAATCACGCATATCAAAAACATCAGAACAAAGCTCTCACGCTTCGAGTATATGCCAATTAAGACAGTTTGGGGGATTGGTTATAAATGGGAAGAGTAAAGAGTAAAGATAAAAAGAATAAGAGGGGAACGCTAGGTCTTGGAAGTATGTTCGAGGTCTATATTTTTTTAATGGGATTTGCTCTCCTTATATGGGCAGCTATTTCTCTTTTTGCTTTTAATCTTCTTATAAATGCCGGAGTTATCTACCCGGCTAACTATGCGGAGTACAGGATAAGTGAAGTCTCTGAACAGATTAAAACAGCAAACGAAGTGACCTCCGATCTGATTCCCGAGGTATGCCGCTATGTGGTTTTTTCAGATGATGGAGAAGTCCTCTCAGGCAATCTCGATGAAAAGGATGTAGAAACTGCATGGAAGGTATTATCAAATAATAATAATAATTATAGTGACGGCAGATTTTATAGAATTATTATTCGTCCGGATGAATATGTTGTTTTGCAGTATAGGCTTAAGCCTCAGTATAAATCCATGTGGATGAATGAGCATCTGCCAAATCCTGAAAATCTCCTGACCATTTTCATTATTATATGCTGCTTGGGAATCATACGGATTTTTGCTAAGAAATTTGGCTCAGGGATTAGAAAGAAGATGACTCCCATGAGAGAGGCCTTAGAGCAGATTGGCGACAGGAACTTGGATTTTAAGGTGAATTATTCAGGCGTTAGAGAGATTGATGAATGTCTGGTGGCACTGGATGACATGCGATATGCCCTTAAGACTTCACTTCAGAAGCAGTGGGAAACTGAGCAGGAAAAGAATAGGCAGATGTCAGCACTTGCCCACGATATCAAAACTCCGCTTACGGTAGTTCGCGGCAATTCTGAGCTTTTGCTTGAGACAGAGCTTACGGATGAGCAGAAGAACTATGCTGACTATATTTCGGGGAGTGTACTTCAGATCCAGAACTACGTGCAGACACTCATAGAAGTTACAAAGTCTCAGGAAGGTATCGAACAGACACCTGTTAAGGTAAAAGTCGCTGATATTCTGGCTGATATTAAAAAGCAGACCATGGGACTTTCTGAAGTTTATCAACTTCAGATTAACTGGAAGGAAGAGTGTGAGAACGAGGTAGTTATCAGCGTCGTGTACGACCACGTAGTAAGGGCTGTTATGAATGTTGTGAGAAATGCTGCTGAGTATACGCCCGAGGGTGGCGTAATAAATACTACTGCTACTTACAGAGGTGGAAAACTTGTCTTTATCGTTGAGGATTCCGGAAGCGGATTCACGCCTGAAGCTCTTGTTCATGGCACAGAACAGTTTTTCATGGATGATTCCAGTAGAACCGGTAGCTCTCATTATGGTATCGGATTATTCTTTGCGAAGAAAGTAGCAAAGGAGCATGGCGGAGATATTGTTCTTGCTAATTCTAAGGAGATTGGTGGAGCTAAGGTTGAGATAAGCTTTATTAGTTAATGAGGACAGTCCGCTTGACTCATTAACACTTTATTTCTTTTTCTTACCGCGCCTATTTCTTTTTATCGGTTTACAAAGATCTGAGTACCTTTGCAGGATGTCAGTAAAGGTTTTAAACTCATATGGATCCATTTTGGTGAAATTGAATTTGAAGAGTTTACTGTACATCATCATCTGAGCTTGCGTTGCATTATCGGCAGTCTTTAATTCTTCAAATGAGTCGAGAATATCATCAACGGGAGTAGTTGCATCACCGGTATCAGCATCCTTGCTGTGTGCATCTCTTATATCTTTAGCGATTTTTACAATGTCATTTCCGAGAAGATTGTTAAAGTAATTGTCTTCGGAAATAGAAGCTGCAGGAGCACTATGGATTCCATGTAACAAACCTAAATATTGCGCAGGTAAAGCAGAAACATGGAATCATTGAGAGGGAAAATTATAACAAGCCGAAGTCAGAGGATAGTAAACAGCGGGGTACAACTCCGGAGAAGGAAAAAGCTATTACTGAGGCTCTGAAGTTTTACAAGATGAGCTAAGTTTAGAGGACAGGGATAAAAATCTCTGTCCTTTTTGAATGAAAAAATCAGTGTGAAATTGAACAAAACAAGTGTAAACGGATTAGAGGTTATCTAGAAGTGATAAATATATCTTAAATGTCACTACTTCAGAGCGATGCATAAGGTCGTTGATGGCAGTTTAATCAGTTCTGATGAATATTGAATATACACATTAAGGAGGTTAGATATGAGATATAATGATATTCAGGACACAAGAATTAACTTAACTTCCAGAAAGAAAAGAAATGAAACCATGTCTATTGATTATGAAAAGTGCATGGAAAAGCTATTTGAGATGAAGAATGGTTGGCGCAGAGTGAATGCTTTTGGTGCAACGTTTTTTATCTGAATGATTTTTGAAAGTAAAAGGAAGACAATATGATAAAAAATGTAGCAATAGTAAGCCTTTCTTCCGGTACTATAGGAGAGCACAAATGATCGGAGTTTTTAGTTTTATTCGTGCAGCTCTCCCATGGGTAGCAATGGGACTTGCGCTTGCAATTTTGCTTGGGAAAAGGTAGCATGCAATGACTGCGTGAACCCGTGTGCTGGCTGCTTTGGTTGCTGGCTGCTAACTCGGGTATGTCAAAAGGTGCAAAGGCTAACGGACTGAGCAAAAAAAAAGTAATGATTCAGCGATAAAAAACAATGAGGAAAATCAGTGTAAAACAGACCCCAATAAGTGTAAATGATGGGTCTGTTTTATTTTGGGGTTAAAGTATTGATAGTAGGAGGGCATGGGATGGTTAATAGTAAGACAAAATATGAAGCCACGCTCGAAGAAATCAGGGAACTTTTTTCTTTTCATAAGCTTGGAAATCTGACAGGCATTACAACACTTGGAAATGGCGAATTCAATGCAGCATACAGGGTTGTTCTTGACAGTGGGACAAGCCTTGTTCTTCTGGTAATCTCAATAGGTTTTTCCCTCCTCATTAAAAAGGTTCTAAGGAAGATCGCAGTTAGTGAGAACTATCAGGAAGCTATGGAAGTGCTTTTCAATAAGAAGAATTGAGGTGAAATTAAAATGCTTAAAATAGAACATTTATCAAAAACATATGGAACAAAGAGAGCTGTTGATGATTTATCCCTCCATATCAGACCCGGAGAGATTTTCGGGTTTATCGGCCATAATGGAGCAGGTAAGAGTACAACTTTAAAAAGCGCTGTTGGTATACTACAGTTCGATGAGGGGAAGGTCTATATAGATGGAAAATCTATAATTGATTCCCCGGTGGAGTGCAAGAAGGTTATGGCATATATTCCGGACAATCCTGATCTGTATGACTTTATGAGCGGTATAAAGTATCTGAATTTTGTAGCAGATGTATATGGGATTTCTGTAGCGGACAGGCAGGAGAAAATAAATAAGTATGCAGAAATGTTTGAGATTACTAAGGATCTTGGGATGCCTATATCATCATATTCCCACGGCATGAAGCAGAAGCTGGCGCTTATAAGTGCATGGATGCATGATCCGAAGCTGATAATCATGGATGAACCGTTTGTCGGACTTGATCCGAAGGCCTCACACCTTCTAAAGGAAATGATGAGGGAGCACTGCGATAAAGGCGGGGCTATATTTTTCTCAACACATGTACTTGAGGTGGCTGAAAAGCTTTGTGATAAGGTTGCGATCATTAACCATGGAAGGCTTGTAAAGGTTGGAAAGATGGAAGAAGTTAAGGGCGATGACAGCCTTGAGGATGTATTCCTGGAACTGGAGGCAGTATAAATGCTGAAAACATTGGTTAAGAAACAGATTTTTGAAGTGTTTAAGAGTTACTTCTATGATGCCAAGAGAAACAGAATGCGCTCAAAGCCTGCTATAGCTGCATGGATAGTATTCTTTGTGGTGATAATGGTAGGGATTCTTGGAGGTATCTTTCTTGGACTGTCGTTTACTATGTGCGGATCACTTGTTACTGCCGGAATAGACTGGATGTATTATCTCATAATGGGGTGTGTAGCAGTATTTCTCGGATCCTTTGGGAGCGTATATAATTCGTATGCCTCATTATATCTAGCAAAAGATAATGAATTATTGCTGGCGATGCCTATACCTGTCAGGGATGTGATTGGTGCAAGACTCATAAATGTATATCTCCTTGGTGTGATGTATATGTTAACTGTCCTTATTCCAGCGGACATCGTATATTTTGTTTTGACAGGGATCAATGTAACAAAGGTAATAGGTGCGGTGCTGTTTTTCTTATGTATATCGGCAATCGTAATGCTGATATCCTGTGGGCTGGGATTTGTTATCGCAAAGATTAGTCTCCGATTAAAGAACAAGAGTCTGATATCAGTGTTTGTGACGCTCGCAGGCGTGGTCGCATACTTTACGTTCTATTTCAGGGCAGGGGATATTGTGAAGGCGCTGCTGCTTAATGCCCCGGAGTATGCAGCTTTTATAAAAAGATATGCTTATGTGTTGTATTTGTTTGGCTGCTTCGGAGCCGGGAGCCTGCTCTGGGCAGGGGTATTTACCACCTCTTTTGCCGGTCTGTGCATGGTTATTTTTCATCTTATATTAAAGAGCTTTATCAGTATTGCTACTACATCCGGTAAGATGGAGAGGGTTGCATATAAAGTTATCAGATACAGGCAGAAAGCAATTCCGCAGGCACTTCTTTGGAAGGAATTCCAGAAGTTTATTACAAGTCCTACATATATGCTGAACTGTGGCCTTGGTATCATACTGATGCCTGCCGCTGCAGTTTTTATGATGATAAAAGGACGCGGAATTATTGATACTCTTAACGAGGTGTTTGTATCCCGTCCCGGAAGTGCAGATGTCCTAATCTGTACAGGAATCATTTTCATGGCTGCTATGGTAGATACTGCAATGCCATCAGTATCTTTGGAGGGTAAGAGCCTCTGGATCCTTAAGACCATGCCTGCTTCGGCAGGGAAGATACTGAGTGCAAAGGCCTTACTGCAGATTATACTGTCAGTCCCGCCGGCATTGATATTATCATTATGCACTGGGATTATAGCCGATGAATCAGCTTTATGCAGATTCCTGATAATAATACTTCCACTTTCATATGCTGCCTTTGCAGCAGTTCTCGAAACGGCATTTGCAGTAAAAATGCCTATTCTGGAATGGACAAATGAAAATGTTCCGGTCAAGCAATGTGGGGCAGCGTTTATTACGGTGATCTCATTCTGGGCTGTATCTATCCTGTTTGCAGGAGGATATATGCTTGTGGGGTATCATTTAGGTGCGGAAGTTTATCTATTGGCATGGGAGTTATTATTTGTACTATCATCTATCGCCATAACAAAATGGCTAGATACAGAGGGTGCCAGGATATTTGCAGAACTTAATTGAAAAAATGGAGAAAAACGGAATGAAGACAATTGGGATTATCGGCGGTATGAGCTGGGAAAGTACGGTTACATATTATGAGATCATAAACCAAGAGGTGATCAGAAGACTTGGTGGATTTCACAGTGCCAAGATACTTATGTATAGTGTGGATTTTGCCGAACTTGAAGAAAATATGGAGAATGGCTACTGGCAGGGGAATGCTGTTATTCTGGCAGATGCAGCGATGAGGCTTGAAAAGGCAGGCGCTGACTTTATCGTAATTGCATTTAAGGAGAGGATGCATGGAAATCTTCCTACCCCGGTTGAACATATGCTTGAGAATAAGCATGGAATGTTTGATACTGAACAGGCTGACTTTAAGTATGATGGCGTAAATGGAGACGCTGCTTCGTTATGCAGGTTACTTGAAGAGGAAATTGCTGTATGAGACCAGATTATATCATGTTGGATGAATATATTTTATGAAAAGGAATGATAAAATGGAAAACAGAATTATAGAAAAAATGATTGATGCAATGCATATTGGAAAAGATGACATTGTTTTTTTAACTACTGGTCAGAGGGTGGCGATGGTGATCTTTCGAGCTATGAGAAGGCATTAGCGGACAGAAACATAGGCTTTCACACTATACTCTTTTTCGGATGAATTTCTGAATGAGCTTGCTAGATTTATGGTCTGGAACGAATTAATTGCAGCATCGGACATATGAAATTTTGGTACCAATACTGGCTTAAACAAGAAGACACTGGCATACAGGTTTTTTGACTTTGAATTTAGGCAGAATGTATTGGTGCTTTTTTATTGACATAAATAATGATCATTAGCATTATTGTTAATGAGTATAAGTGCAAGTGTTAAGTATAAGTGAGTATGTGTAAGTATAAATATAAGTAAGAATATTCTATTCTGCGATAGGATTTAATGCTGTTCTTGGAATATATCTTTTCAACGGATTTGAGAACAAAGTAAAGAAATGAAGAGCAGATTGACTAGTGTCTTGTCTGAATGACAATTTGATATATTACTTGTCTAATTCTCAATACGCTTCGTCATCTTCAATCGCCGTAGCCACCGCTACGACTCATTCAGATTCCTAGCCTATTGAGAATGATACTTCGTAATTAAATCAAAAGTCACCCAGACAAAACACTAGTTCGGATGGGCAAAACAACTGCTGGAGGACAGAATTGATAACTTCGGAGAGGACAGAATAAGTAGAAGACACAGGAGGAATGATTTTGAGAAGGATCAGCAGAATCTGCCATAAAGAATATATCGAATGGGCTAGAGAATGTACCGCTAATCAAGTTTATCCGATGTCAATTGCAACTGGGACTCAGGATGGAGAAATATATACGGGTGGTGACTGTGTACTGTTCTGGCATTATAGTGGGTTTGCATACATTTCAGGAAATGTGAGACCAGATATTCTTGATGAAATATATCGAAAGTTTCTGGCTTCGGATACGGAGCGAAGGTCTGAGCCGTTGGATCCTAAGCGAAGGTTTTTATTAATCACAGATTCGGAGTTTATTTTAGATTATTATTCGGGTGCTGACTTGATCCAAATAGATAAAAGGATTGAATACATCTATGTAGGAATACCTGAAAATATACCAATACTTGATGAAAGCTTTGCCCTTGAGACTATAACTGCAGACAATATAGGTGAAATTCGGGGAAGGATTACGCCATCTTTTTCATGGAAGGACAGCGATTCGTTCCTTCAGAATGGATTTGGATTTATAGCCAGAAGTAAGGAAGATGGCTGCTTTGCTGCTGTGGCATTTTCAAGCGCAATAAGTCCGGAAGAAGTAGATATAGGTGTTGAGACTACCGCAGAATATAGACACCATGGCTTGGCGTCATATCTTGCGTACAGAATGTGCATGGAAATCATACAGCAGGGAAGGAAACCTGTATGGGCACATGCTGAAACGAATACAGGCTCACAGAAAACTGCACTCAGTGTCGGCTTTAAGCCAATCGTTATAAATATGGTAATTCATAGGAAGTAATAAACATAACTTGCGGATATGGCAGAAGATAAAAGAATTAAATAATTGCTGCGATAAAGAATTAAATAATTGTTGAGGTAAGAGGTTAGGAGTAATGAGAAAAGATTGTTGTGTTATTTTTGATATGGATGGGGTGATCTTTGATTCCGAGAGGGCATGCCTTTACGTATGGAGTGAGGCTGCATCCGGATTTGGCGTGGGCAATATTCGTGAAGTTTTTTATAAGTGCATAGGGACGAATAACAATCAGACCAGGCAGATTGTTGAGGAAGCATATTCAAAGGATTTTGGTCCCGGCATAGCAGATAAAATACTTGCAGAGAGTAGTAGACTTTTTCATGAAAGATATGATGGAGGAAGACTCCCTGTCAAAAAAGGAGTAAAGGAGATTCTTGAATATCTCAAAAGTGAAAATATAAGGTGTGCGGTGGCTTCATCAACAAGAAAAGCAGTTGTGGAAAACGAGCTTCGGGATGCCGGATTTCTTGACTACTTTGAAGAAATAATAGGTGGAGATGCGGTAAAAATATCAAAGCCAAATCCGGAGATATATCTTATGGCATGCGATATAATGAAAGTAAATCCAATGGATGCATATGCTATAGAAGATTCATATAATGGAATCAGGGCTGCTCATGCTGCAGGCATGAAACCAATAATGGTGCCGGATATGATACCTGCAAATGATGAGATGAAATCTCTGTCAGTCAGAATTTGTGCGGATTTAATTGAAGTAATCGACTTTTTAAAGGCGGATTAATATTAAAGTGATTGCCTTTTTAAAGGCGGATCTATATCGAAGTAATTGATTTTTAAAAGAATGAAGAAAAAAGTATTGACATAATGAATTGCATACAATATAATCACATTAAATCGAGAGCAGATAACATAAATAATTACATTGTAACAATACATTTTATATTTTTTAGTTTGATCATTTATGGAGGTCAATTATGGGATTTTATGATTATTCAGTAACAACAGCTAAGGGCGAAGATTTTTCAATGGATAACTACAAGGGAAAGGTTGTTCTTGTAGTTAACACAGCTACAGGATGTGGTTTCACACCTCATTACAAGGACATTGAAGAGATGTATGAGAAATTCCATGATCAGGGATTTGAAGTACTTGATATCCCTTGCAACCAGTTTGCAGGACAGACACCCGGTACTGACGAAGAGATTCATGAATTCTGTACACTTCATTACAATACAAAGTTCCCTCAGATGAAGAAGTCTGAAGTTAATGGTGAGAACCAGCTTCCTCTTTATAAGTTCCTTAAGGAGCAGAAGGGCTTTGAAGGATTTGGTAAGGGACCTTCAGCACTGGCTATGAGCGTAATGCTTAAGAAGATTGATAAGGATTATAAGAACAATCCTGATATCAAGTGGAACTTCACAAAGTTTGTTGTTGACAGAAACGGTGAAGTTGTAGCTCGTTTTGAGCCCACAGAAAAGATGGATAACGTAGCTGCTTGTGTTGAGAAACTCATATAATTACATTTAATAAATAAGAAAATCATAAAGGTTAACGCCGCAATCTTAAAACTTAGATTGCGGCGTTATTTTTGCGGGCGATTTCCGCTTTTGCCCACAAAAAGTCATAGATTCCTGTTTTTCCTCAGAAAAACGGGAATCGTATTGGACCAGGTCCTCGCG
>NZ_JNKH01000037.1:0-36219 GCF_000701985.1 Butyrivibrio sp. WCE2006
TAAGCATCCCAAAGGTTCATGCCGCTCTGCGGCATAACAGAAACCTCTTCCGACGCAGAGTCGGTGGAGGTAGTTCATAATTACTTTACCTATATGTGATGTTAGAATACATAAGTAAGAGAAGATATTAATAAATGGTTAATCCCATAAAGAGGGATGTAGTATCAAACCAATTATGAAAAATGGAGGGTTTATGAAAGAGTTTATTAAGGGCGCAAATCCGTATATGCCGCTTTGGGAGCATGTTCCGGATGGAGAGCCAAGAGTATTTGAGTACAATGGCGAAAAAAGAGTATATGTCTATGGTTCTCATGATATAGAAAGAGATAAGTACTGTGGGCGAAATTATGTGGTCTGGTCAGCTCCTGTGAATGACCTGACAGACTGGAAATATCATGGAATCTCATATGAGACACACTATGATTCAATTCTTTATGCGCCTGATGTTGTTCAGAAGGGAGATACCTTCTATCTGTATGCAGCTGAAAGATGCGGAAGCCTTGTGGTAGTTGCTTCCTCAAAAACACCCTGGGGACCTTTTGAGAACCCTGTAGAAACTAAGCTTGGATTCGATCCCGGAGTATTGGTAGATGATGACGGCAGAGTTTATGCATATTGGGGAGGCTGCGCGGCACCCTGCTATATAGCAGAACTCGAAGATGATATGGCTACCATAAAAGTGGAAACCCTGGTTGCTAATCCAATGGGACATTCAACCTGCCCATGGAATCCTGTTGATGATGGACACATTTCACTTATTGATGGCTTTTTTGAGGCTTCAAGTCCCAGAAAAGTCTTGGGGAAATATGTGTACATATATTCAAAGCGTTATGAAGTACCGGTTCCGGAACTTGGCGTTTTTGAACCCTGCAATGGATTTCTCTCATATCGCATAAGTGACAGTCCGTTTGGACCATTCCATGATGGCGGAGATATAAGCTTTAATGGCGGAGAAATACTTCATGATAAGGATGGACTTGGAACCATGACCTATAGATGGGGTAATAATCACGGTTCCATTATGGAAATAGAAGGGCAGTGGTATGTTTTTTATCATCGCCAGACCGGAACGGATGAGTATTCACGTCAGGCGATGATGGAACCTGTTGATGTTGCACTTGGAAAAGATGGAAAGTTATATATCGGTGATGTTAAATATCTTGCAGGTGAGCCTGTATCATCTAAACCGGTAGAGATGACTTCTCAGGGACCAAATATCAATGGCTTGGACGCTTATAAGTGGATTTCAGCCGGATATGCCTGCCATGTTTTTGGTGGTACGAGAAATGCCTATATTAAGCCGTTATATGAAGAGCAAGACGACATCTCATTGCCGGTGGTAGATATTACTTCAGGCACTACTGTAGGATTCAGATATTTACAGTTTGGCCAAAACTCGGCTAAAAAAGTGACAGTTGTTTTAGAAAAGCCTGCTGTCGTAACAGTAAAGGTGCATTTGGATTCCTACAAGGGACGTGTGATTTCAACCATTGATTTTGATGGTACGAATGCTCAAAAAACTCAGGATTTGACAGGCGGAGTAATCGGCAAACATGCGGTGTGTTTTGAATTCCTGTCAGATGATAAAGATGCAACCTGCAGCTTTGACAGATTTACATTTGACTAATAAATAGGCTCGTTAAGAACCTCGCAAAGAGCTCAGATTAATAGACAAAGACCTTCCACAGATATTGCGGAAGGTCTTACAATTTATTTTGGAACCATAGTATTATCAACTATTGCTTCAAATTCTACTCGTTGGTTCAATTCTCCTGCCTCTTCCATAACATCCTGAAGTCTGTCAAATGATTCCTTTTTCATTATGAGAGAGTCATTCCAGGCATCGATATCACGATATCTTTCAACAACCTGCGACAATACTTCAAGTGAAGTATCCGGGAATTGGGCTTGTAAAACCTTAGCAATTTCAGATGAATCACTATTTTGGACCCAGGTTAATCCTTTGGTAACAGCTGATACAAAGCTGCGGATCAGCTCTGTATTATTATTCATATAAATCTGTGATGCAAAAAACGCAGTATATGGGATTTCGCCGCTTTCCTCACCAACGGAAGCAAGAACAAAACCCTCTCCTGAAAGTTCAAGTTCAGTTGCTGTAGGCTCAAACAAAGTCACGTAGTCACCGGCGCCGCCTGTAAAGGCACCGGCCATCATATTAAACTGAACTGACGTATCAACATCGATATCTTTACCGGGAATGATATTATGCGCCTTTAATACGTACTCGAGAGTCATTTCAGGCACGCCACCCTTGCGGCCACCTAAAATAGTTGTTCCTTTCAGATTTTCCCAGGAAAAATCCTGTTTTTCCCTGCCAATAATGAAAGAACCGTCTCTTTTTGTCAGTTGTCCGAAAACCTTGGGATAGTCTTTTTGACCTTCAAGGTAAGTGTATATGCATGCTTCCGGACCTGCAAAGCCGATATCTGCCTGACCTGAAATAACAGCGGTCATGACCTTATCTGCTCCGCCGCCATTAACGAGTTCAAGATCAATTCCGGCATCATCAAAATAGCCCAATTCTATAGCTGCGTAGAGGGGGGCATAGAAAACAGAATGTGTTACTTCGCAAAGAGTGATTTTTGAAGTATTACCATTAACCTGAGTATTATTTTTATTACAAGCGCTGATATTACAGAGCAAAAACACAAGTACCAGTATGCTTGCACATAAGCCGGATTTTCTTCGCATTCCATTTTTCATAATAATCTCCATTTGCTTATTTTTGTATTCCAAAGCGCTTTCTGACGATTTTTTCAATAAATCCTATGATGATGTGCATTATTGCAGCGCATAGCGCCAATATTACTACAGAGGTCATTACAAGATCCATTTTAAATACCTGGGAACCATATACAATTAGATATCCTAAACCTGCTTTGGATACCAGAAATTCTCCGGTGATTACACCTACCCAGGACAATCCAATATTAACCTTAAAAACATTGACCATTGTTGAAAGATTGGCGGGGAGAACAAGCTTAAGAAAAATCTGAAGCCTGCCCGCACCGAGTGCCTTCATAAGCCTTATTTTTTCGGGGTCGGTGTGATTGAAACCATTAAGTACATTCAATATCGTTACTATCAGTGATATGGCAAGTGTCATAGCGATTATTGAGCCTGTTCCTGCGCCCATGCATACTATGAATATGGGACCAAGTGCAGTCTTTGGCAAAGCATTAAGAACCACCAGATAAGGATCCATAATTTTAGATACAGCAGGGTTCCACCATAGTATCACTGCAATTACAATTCCAGCGGCAGTACCGAGTATGAAGCCTGCGACTGTTTCGATAAGTGAGGTGGCTATGTGCTCTTCAAGCTGACCTGATGCGGAAAGATTTCCAACAGTTTTAAGGATTCTACTGGGGCTGCTGAATATAAAAGGATTCAGGATACCGGAAGCTGTCAAAGATTCCCAAAGTCCTATAATTAAAACCAGAATAATGATGCGTATAACATGAATCATTATTTTAGTGTTCCTTTTTTGATTCAGGTATTTCATTCGAAGGGGGGATAGATCATTTTTGTCCATTAATACCCAGCTCCTTCCATATTTTTTTAAGAAGCACTTGATACTCTGGATGTTCCAGCCTCTGCTCCGGCGTTAAATCTTTCATTTGGGTAAGATCGTGAATATCGTATATTTTGCCTGGATTTTTATCCATTACTATTATTCTGTCAGAAAGCATCAGGCTTTCAGAGATATCATGTGTTACTAATAGAGCCGTTTTATGCTCGCTTTTAATAATATCTCTGGTATCAATTGATACAGCGATACGTGTCTGATAATCAAGAGCTGAAAATGATTCGTCAAGCAACAGAAATTCAGGATCTGTAACCAAAGTACGGATTAAGGAACAACGCTGTCTCATCCCTCCCGAAAGCTGGGCAGGGGTCATGGAAGCTACGTCCAACACACCATATTTGTCCATTAGTTCTCTGGCTCTGTCGTAATATCTTTTTCCCTTTTTTTGAATTTCCAGGCCCAGAGTTACATTTGAGAAAATATTGCGCCATGGGAATAGCTGATCTTGCTGGGGCATATAGCCTATTTCTGCTGAAGGAGCAGAGATAGGAGTTCCTTTTAGCAATATTCTGCCTGTTGTTGGATGCTCCAGTCCGGCTATCATGTAAAGTATTGTTGATTTGCCACATCCGGATGGCCCAACCAGACTAACAAATTCACCTTCTTCAATTTCAAAGCATATATCCCTGACGGCTTCCTTTTCCATTTCCGGAGTCTGGTAGATCAGCCCTACATGTTCAAGCTTAAGCAATTGTTAATCCTCACATTATCTATAGGTGTTGTAATTATCATACAAAGATTGAATAAACCTAAGGCAAAGCTGCTATTAAATTTTTATAAAGTTTCTATTGCTGAACAATTCTCTTGAAGACATTTATACTTTATAATCGTTATATAACCAGTAAATGTTTTCTATTTTAGCAATGAAAAACTTATTTTAGGGAGGTTGAGGGAACAAAATGAGAGGTGGAATGTTATTGTTGTGGCTTATGATTGGGTACGTGATTGTAACATGGATCGGTGTGGGGCATACCATTTTTAATGTTAAGGTTTTACACATGAAATCCATGAAGGAAAGTGAAGGTCTGGGGGAGGCGTATGAAAGGACAAAGCCATGGCATGTGCTTTATAATCTCATAATATTCCCAATCTTCGGATGGCTTTACATGTCAGGATTGGATGAAAGGACGCTGTCAGCAGCAATTATAGCAGGTGCTATCTGGGCGTTTGTTAGTATTATTGTTGATCTGGTGGGCTGGGTGCTGATTCCTCATCCGTTGCAGCTTTCGTTCAAACAGTTTTATATAGAATATCAGCCCTGGATAACATTGGTTTATGTTGCTATTTTTCTTGGACCGGTTATTGGGTATTTTTTAGTTTTTATGTAATTTTCAGCAAGTATACCTTTCCAAGGCTTACAGGAAGAAGACTGATTGCAAGCACTTGAATAATGAGGAAATAAAAATGACCATTGATGAATACATTTATGCGCAGAATACATCTATTCAGGAGAGATTATTTACTATCCGAAAAGCTATATCCGAAACTATCCCAGAAGCAGAAGAGCGAATCAGTTACAAGATGCCAACCTTCTGGAAGGGCAGGAACATCATTCACTTTGCAGCCTTCAAGAATCACATCGGTATCTATCCGGGCGGCGAAGCAACTTCTTTCTTTGCAGATAAGCTTAAGGACTACAAAACATCAAAAGGAACAATCCAAATTCCAAACAATAAAGATGTTCCGTTGGAACTGATAAAGGAAATAACAAAATGGTGCTATGAGAGGTATAAGAAATAATGGGAAACGATATCACAAACATAAGCAAATATATGTCCATTTTCTTCTGATACATAATAGAAATGTCATTCCGCTTTTGCTGCTCTGTTACTCTTCCATCGTACTCTGATTATTGTTTTCTTCCAGAGACTGATTCTTATCTTTTTTCATGAGTTTATAGCTTTCAACAAGGTAATAGCAAATAAGTAATAATCCTATTAAGGCTGCAAGGAAATTTAATCCGCTGGGGAAAATATGTGCCAAAGCACATAATGCCAATCCTATAATGTTTATCGTAAATAATTTCTGCTGTTCATTTGAAAACTTCATTTTCATATCCTCCAATGTGTGTTGTTTTAGTTTAAAACATTATTTGAATAACATAATGAGTACTGCGCCTATTCCACCGCATATCAGTGTGGCGATAAGGCCTGAAGCTACCGCAAAGACCAGTTTCTGATAAGGGCGTTTTGCTTTTTCCTCTATCTTTTCAGTAGATTGCAGCGTCTCGCCTTTGGTAAAAGCGATGATTTCTTTGTAGGTCTGAACATCATACTCCTTTTTTATGTGCTCAACCTTAGTGGAAAAGTACATAAGGACTACAAATAAGAGTCCGAATGGAATAAAGAACCAAAATCCGATGGTAAAAGCCAGGATCGGAGTGGTAAGCAGGATAGCTATTATAGTGATAAGCATTCCCATACCGTAGGTGTTCATCTTCTTGATGTCTGTATCGGTCTGTTCATTGACGATTCTTTCCATTTTCTCAACATCTCCTTTTAATAGTTGGTCTACAGAGACATTGAATATTTCACTTATAAGCAGAACACTTTGAATATCCGGATAGCTTTTGTCATTTTCCCAGTTGGAGATGGTTTGCCTTGATACAAACAATTTCTCTGCCAGTTCGTCCTGATTGATATTTTGCTGTTTCCTTAATTCTTTGAGTCTGTTTCCAAGTTCCATAGTCGTTTGTCTCTCTTTCCACCTCAGAATACCGAGATATTGAAAATGCTGCCATCAAAAGGCTTTTACATCCGAGGATTTTGTGTTGTCAAAAAGTTTTTACATGCCCTATTTTACTGAGATTGAACGTTGTTTGGGCAGAAGAAGGAATTGCTATTTCCTTTATAAATAGCAAGTGCTATAAATGGAGAATATGATCATTTTTTTTACGCACTTCATCTATCATATCTTTTATCAGAGTATAAAGAAAGACATATCCGACATTGCTAAACAAGGAAGTCTATATATGAGTATCCATGCCGGCTGGGACAATCCGGTCTTTTTGTGGTTCCATTCTGGCGATCTTAAGTCCGGTACAGTCTTCTTAAAGTCCATTCTGACAATAAAAAAGTCCGGAACTGTCTACCAGTATTCCGAACTGTGCTCTTATATTCCATTATTGTCTAACAGTATTCCATAGCGGTCATCTCGGGTTCCATAAAACATTGATTTCTGTCAAAAAAAAGTCCTTGATTTTGACCCAGTATATACAAAGATGCAGACGAAAATGGTGACATGTTGTATTTTTGACAAAACCGCTTAAATATGTGCTGTATTTTTGACAAAATAAGTTCAAAATTCATTGTATTTTTGACAGTGCTGATTTATCATGTTTGTATAAGGAGATTTGACATGGAATTAAAGCGAAAAATCAGCAGACATATAAAAGAATGGTATGAGGAAGATAAGAAAGCGTTACTAATTAAAGGTGCCAGGCAGGTTGGAAAGACCTACGTTATCAGAAATACATTAAAAGAAATGGGAGTAAGTTATTTTGAAGTAAATCTGATAGACCACCCTGAAGCTATTGACACTTTGGCGAATGCTAAAAATGTTGACGAGCTTATTATGGGACTTTCTACAATAAACGACAGTCCAATAATAAAGGGAGAAACGATTCTTTTCTTTGATGAAATTCAAAAGTACAAGGAGATGGTCACAAGGATTAAGTTCCTTGTTGATGAGGGAAGTTTTAAGTATATTCTCAGTGGTTCTCTGCTTGGGGTAGAGCTTGTGAATCTGGAGTCTGCTCCAGTGGGATATTTAACAACGAGAGAGATGTTCCCATTGGATTTTGAGGAGTTTCTTCAGATATCAAACATAACGGATGATGTAATGACACATTTGAAAAAGTCATTTGAAAACCGGAGTCCTGTTTTTGAGACTGTTCATCAAAAGGTTATGAGCCTGTTTTTGCAATATTTGGTAGTTGGTGGAATGCCGGATGCAGTTGTGTCTTTTGCTGAAAACCATAATCTTAATAATGTTACAAAAATACATATGGATATCATAGACCTTTATAAGCTTGATTTTACAAAGTATGAAGAAGAAAATAAGAGACTGCAGCTTATCAATATATATGAGCTTATTCCCACAGAATTATTAAAGCAGAACAAAAGATATATTGTTTCTGATGTAAAGAAAGGACTGCATTTTGAGAGAGTTCAAAGCTCCTTTTTATGGTTAAATAATTCAGGGGTAGCACATTCAGTGTACAACGCTACTGAACCGAAAAAGCCATTGAAGGCTAATGAAAAACAGAGTCTTTTTAAATTATATCTTTCGGATGTGGGTATGCTGACTTCAATCTATGGCATGGATACAAAAAGAATGTTGATAAACAAAGATGCTAATCTTAATGCGGGTGGGATATTTGAGAATGCCGTAGTTCAGGAGTTGAAAAGCAAAGGATTTGACCTGTATTATTACAACTCAAATCGGCTTGGTGAACTTGATTTTGTAATTGCTTATGATGGTACTATTCTGCCGATAGAAGTCAAAAGTGGCAAGGATTATCATATCCATTCAGCTTTAAATAACTGTACCTATAATGATCAGTATGAGATAAAAGAGGCATTTGTTTTTGCCAACTGTAATGTTAGCAGAAAGGAAAAAATAACGTATTTACCTATATATATGACCATGTTCATGGAAACAACTCCATCAGAAGAGGTTATCTTGGAAAAAATAGAGTTTTGATGTCAATCTGCCCAAAAACTCCTTGTAGATGGCATGCGCTGGGGATTTAGCAAAGAAGATTTGATCACTATCATAAAAGACTGTGATGAGAGTAAGCTTAGAAAAGATACATATCATTGCTACTAACGAGTAGATAAAGTGCTAACTAATCATGGAAAGCTTTTGATATATGCTTCTCAACTGCTGCTTGAGTCTCAGCATTTAAGCAGAAATTCGGACTCAATTACAAATTGATATACAGCTTTTGCTCATAAAGGTATTCTTGTATCAGACAAAAGGTACCGGCCAGTATCCAATACATATTAAGGAGAGATAAAATGTTAGATATGAATAAAGTTGCTAAAAATATCAAGAATGCCAGGACAAAGAAGAATATGACACAGCTTGAACTTGCTGATATCGTCGGAGTAAGTTATCAGGCAGTATCAAATTGGGAGCGCGGAAATTCCATGCCCGATATCGGAAAGATTTCTGATATAGCAAAGGCTCTTGATCTTGATGTGACAGAACTACTTGGAAATGATAATGGATCAACTGCAGTAAAGAAAGTTCTGGAAAAAAGCTCTGAGCCACTTACATCAGAAGAACTAACAGATGTGGCTCCGATGCTTCCACCAATGGAACTTACAGAGGAAGTCAGGAAGACATCTGAGAATGATCAGCTTAATATCAAAGCCCTTGTAGGACTCGCGCCTTTCCTGGATGATGAATACCTTGATGAGATTGCCTCCAGGGTTGATGAAGCAAATTTAAAAGACCTTGTAGCTCTTGCGCCTTTCTTATCAGAAGAAGCATTGACCAATATCTCAAAGAAGATTACCTCATCTAATGTAAGAGATCTCGTTGCCCTGGCTCCGTTTATGTCAGAGGAAGCACTCGATGATGTTGTTTCAAGAATAGAAGGCGACAACTTCGATGGGATAAAAGCACTTGCTCCGTTCTTATCAAAAAAGTCTCTTGAAAACATTGTAGATAAGGCTATAGAAAAAGGAGATGTGTCTGAATTAACAGGAATCGCCTGCTTTCTTGGAAGAAAGACACTGAAGAAAATATCCGAGTTTCTTTTGAAGACAGATGATACAAAGAGCATGTCTAAATTTGCGCAGTTCATGTGAAAACATACAAGAGATAAAATAACTTATAGTTCTTCTATATCTATGCATATAATTTTAAATCAAATCAAAAATAAAGGGTTGTGAAAAGATGCGAGATTATTTTTTCACAACCCTTTTTTGATTCAAGTAATTATTATTGGCTTCTATTATCAAGTCTTGCTCAAATACAACACTTTTATAAAATAAATGTCACTCCGCTTACTGTAGCCATCTTCTCTTTGTTGTAAAAAGCTGAAAGTTTTTCAAGGCATTCGTCGTATATTTTATGAAATGCTTCATTTCTCTGCTCTTTCTTAACTTCTGCTTTACGTGTATCCTGAACATCGTGAAATCTCATATTATACCCCTTTCATGGTCATGTATCTGACGCTTGTTGCTGTCTCTGTTTTCTTTATGACCTAAGGATATACCGGATCATCGATTCAAAACACAATATTCATTTGTTTTTATATATATTTATTTGCCAAGCCTTGAAAAGTGTTTTTGGAAGTGTTCTCTTCTATATTCCTTGGGAGACTTATTCTCCATTCTTGAAAAGACGGCCGAAAAATGGCTTTCGTTGGCAAATCCCAGATATTCAGCAATGTCTGTACATGAATACTCATTAAAAGTCAGAAGATGCTTTGCCGCATTTATCTTCTTTTCTTTAATATATTCAGAAACAGATATTCCAACTTCTTTCTTAAATACAGTTGACAGCCATGAAGAATTCATCTCAAGCTCGGTGGCAAGTTCCGAAACAGTGATCCTGTCATGCAGATGATTATCTATATAGTTCATACAGGCTATGACTTTTGGAGAAAGACCTTTACTTTTACCCTTAAGCGCCTGCATCCTCTTGGTGTAGTCGAGCATCATCTCTTCATAAACATCGGATACTTCCTCTACCGTTTGGCATTTATCCATTTTAAGGATATACAGATCGGATAAACCATAGGATTCATCTGAAGGCATTCCGGCTTCTATGCAGAATCTGCAGCAGGAAGTTATACTTGATACAAATAGATATTTTCGTTGTAATACGGGAGATTCGGAAAGCTTTGGAAAAACACGACTCCTATGTTTTATAAGATTGCTTTGAACGGTCTTAATATCCCCATCTACAACCGGTCCAAAATCAGACATCTCTTCGCTAAGCGTAGCGTGGACCATACTGTTTTCACGCTGATCAAAAAGATACTGAGAAAGACTGCTGTCCATCTTTTTTAAAGCATTTTCATTGATTTGTGTCTTGCCGGAACTTTTATTCATCCCGCATCCTCCCACCATTTAAGATAACAACCAGTAATGAAAATATTTTATCATAATTTTTTATTGAAGCAGTGACATAACACCATTTGTTGTCTGATTTGCATGCCGCTGGATGAGGGGACATTAAAGGAAGACATTGATGCGGCAATAGCATAGATGCACAACTCTAGTTGGCTAATGCAGCGGAACCATTTTCTCTGTAGCTACTGGGAGTGCAACCTGTGTGCTTTTTAAATGCCTTGGAAAAGGTAAAGATATCAACGTAACCAACAGCGTTACCTATATAACTTATGGAGAGATCTGATTCCCTCAGCATCTTCTGGGCTGTCTGCATGCGATAAGTCTGCAGATATCCTTTTATTGTATAACCTGTGGCATCATGAAAAAGGCGAGAAAGATAACTTCTGTTAAGACCGCAGACACCTGCGATATTTTCCATGGTAATCTGTTCTGAAAATTTAAGCTGTATGTATTTGATTACGGTTCGTACATATTGAAGCTGCTGGCTTTCTGCTGATGCTTTGTCTATGTGGCCATATTCTTTTCTCAGGAAATCCATTATTTCATAAATCTTCCCAATGCAATAGTACTCCCTTTCATAGTTTTCAAATATCTCATTGATCGCTGAGTTAAAATCCCAGGACCGGTTATTTGGTGATGGAACATCCAGAACCGGGCTGTTTTCACTAAGGCCGACTTCCGTAAGGAGTGCAAGAAACTCTGTCCCTCCTATATGGAGCCATTTGTAGACCCAGGGGTCATCACTGTCAGCCTCATAGTATGCTGAGACGCCTGATGGTATAAAAAATATCTGATTCCCATGGATATTATGTGTCTTATCCCCAATCCTCAGTTTGCCCTTGCCGGAAAGGACATAGTGAATTATTCCTCTTGACCGTATGATCGGGCCGTAGGAGTATTCAGGCTCACAGGCATAGCTACCTATCTCATAAAGTCTGACTTCCGCACTATTGTCGAAATCAGTAAATGCACAAAAGTCGAAGCCGACACCGTTTTCTTTCATCTGCATTGCAAGGTTACCTCCGGTCATGAGTGTCACAAAATGACAAATGCTAATAACATAATAGCATACCCTGAATGGTCTGTGGAAATTAGAATAAGTTTTGTTCGAAGGGTTCGGACAGGAAACTTAAGATCAGGAAAAAAGGGAGGAAGAAAATGAGTAAGAAATTAGTGGCACTGTTATTATCATCAGTTATTACCGCCGGACTTGTAGGTTGTGGAAGCAGCGAAGGTGTGCAGACAGCTCCTTCGGCAAATGCTGAAACAGAACAGACAGCATCCTCAGATGCAGCCGCCAGTGCGGGTGGATATACCACAGACTCTATTACAATAAATATTTGGGACTCAAATCAGCAGGCCGGCCTTCAGGCTATCGCAGATGACTGGAGTGCAAATTCAGGCGTGAAGGTAAATATTGAAGTCATTGACTGGGATAATTACTGGACACTTCTTGAGGCAGGTGCTTCAGGTGGTGAGATGCCAGATGTATTCTGGATGCATTCAAACACAGCACAGATGTATATGGAAAATGACATCCTGCTGGATCTTACAGATTACATCGCAGCAGATGCCTCTGTAAATAAGGACAACTTCTATGAAGGAGTTTGGAATCTGTACAGCAGTGGTGACAGGCAGTATGCACTTCCCAAGGATCATGACACTATAGCACTCCTTTATAACAAGTCAGTTTTTGACAAATATGGTGTGGAGTATCCCACTGATGATTGGACATGGGACGACATGTATGAGGCAGCTAAGGCAATTACTGAAGGATCAGGCGGAGATGTCTACGGTATGGCAATGAATACCTCAAACAACCAGGACGGCTGGTACAACCTCGTTTACGATTACGGCGCTCAGGTGATCACTGATGATCATAAGGGAACAACCATCGGATCTGCAGAGGGTAAGGCCGGAATGGAGATGGTAAGAAAGCTCCTTACAGTTGGCGCTCCTCAGTCAGTAGTTGCTGAGACAGGAACAGATTCACTGTTTATGTCAGGTAAGGCAGCCATGATCACACAGGGCTCATGGATGATCAACGCATTCTACACTGCAGAAAACCATAATGACTATGCTTGGGCAATGCTTCCTTATGCTGATACAAATTCAAACGGAACATGTGATGCAGGAGAGAGATACTCTGCATACAACGGACTTGGCTGGGCTGCCAATGCAAATGTAGCTGATCCCAAGGCATGCTATGACCTCATTTCTTACTTCTGTTCCGAAGAAGGCCAGAAGAAGCAGGCACAGCTTGGAGTAACCATGGGAGGACTTAAGGGTGTTTCAGAGGACTTCTCAGATGCTTTTGAAGGAATGGATGTATCCGCCTTTGTAAGAGCTGAGGAAGAAGGAGATTTGTTCTTCCGTCCTTACACAAGAAAGACTACAGTCTGGGAAGATGCTCTTCAGCAGCAGGGTGGATTCCTTGATGCATGGCAGAATCCCGAAGATAGTGCACTGATGGCAACTGCCTGTGACAATGCACAGAAGATAATTGATGATGCTATTGCAGCAGAGTGATCTGTGAAAAATGAATGCCGGGGGGGACACCTCGGCATTCACCATATCTTTGGAGGGTTATATGACTAAGAAAAAGATGACTCCGTCTCAAAAGAGACAGGCAATATGGGGATGGGCCTTTGTATTGCCAACGATTTTAGGACTGATCGTACTGAACTATTATCCTGCGATCAATACTGTATACCAGTCTCTTTGCAAGACCGGAGATTTTGGAAAAGGGAACATATTTGTAGGACTTAACAACTACAAAACTGTGCTGGGATCGGCAGAAGTGTGGCAGTCCCTCTGGAACACTGTAAAATATGCGATTGTTGAGGTACCACTGGGAATCGTGATAGCTCTTTTGCTGGCGGTTCTTATGCAGAAAAAGCTTGCTGGAAAAACTCTTTTCCGCACTCTTTTTTTCCTTCCGATGGTTTGCGCACCTGCTGCAGTTGCAATGGTTTGGAAGTGGCTTTACAATCAACAGTTTGGACTTCTGAACAATGTTTTTCATACGAATGTTGCATGGATTTCAGACCCAAAGATAGCCTGGATCAGTGTAGGCATAATCGGTGTATGGTCAATTATTGGATACAACATGGTCCTGTTCATTGGAGGGCTTCAGGAAATTCCTAAGGATTACTACGAAGCAGCGCAGATTGACGGAGCATCGTCTATAAGGCAATTCTTTTCCATAACAGTTCCACTGCTTAGCCCTACGACCTTCTTTATAGTTCAGACAAGGATTATAGGAGCACTCACGGTATTTGATCTTATGTTCATGGTAATGGACAAGACAAATCTTGCCCTTAATAAGACCCAGTCAATTGTGTACCTGTTTTACACCTATGCTTTCACCAACGGCAACAGGGGGTATGGTGCCGCAATAGTAATGGTACTCGTGGTATTTATCATGATAGTTACGTTCTTCCTTCAGAAGCTTGAAAAGAAGATCGTTTACTACAATTAAGAAGGGAGAACGAGGATGGATAGCAGCATCAGTACAAAATACACTGTAAATAAAATAATCACTTATACAGTTCTTATAATCTTTGCAATTATTATGTTAGTGCCATTTGTATGGATGATACTTACGGCCATTAAAACCAATCAGGAAGCTATATCTGTGGATCCGTTTTTTATTTTTCCCCACAATGGATGGCATTTTGAGAACTTTGCAACAGTATGGAAGAGCTATAATTTCATAACATTATACAAAAATACGATCCTGTTCATAATATTCCGCGTTATCTGCGCATGCCTTACTGCGACCATGGCAGGATATGCCTTTGGAAGACTTGAATTTCCCGGAAAGAAGATATTGTTCTCTCTGGTGCTTATCCAGATGATGATACCGGCACAGATATTTGTGATTCCACAATATCTGATGGTGTCAAAGTTACATATTTTAAATACCACAGTGGGCCTTGTCTTCCCGGGACTTGTTACAGCATTCGGCACCTACCTGCTAAAAACGGGATACCAGTCGCTTCCCAAGGATCTGGAGGAAGCTGCGGCAATTGATGGCTGCAACATCGGACAGACATTTCTTTTCATAATGATGCCCCTTACCAGATCATCCATGGTTTCACTGGGAATCTTTACAGCGCTCTTTGCTTTTAAGGACCTTATGTGGCCAATGATAGTCTGCACAAATGCAAGCACTACGACTCTCAGCGCGGGACTTGCCAAGATGCAGGGACAGTATGGAAGTGACTATCCTGCCATGATGGCAGCTGCGGTTCTTGCTATTGTACCTATGATCGTAATATACATAATATTCCAGAAGCAGTTTGTTGAGGGTATTGCAACCTCAGGAGGAAAACTTTGATATGTCGATAATATTTGATAAAAAGAGTAATTGCTTTTCCCTGATGACCGCAAACACAGAGTATCAGATCAAGATAAATGAGCTGGGAATGGTACTTCACACCTACTATGGTAAAAGAGTGAGTGGCTTTGATATGGGGTATCTGATCAAGGAACTGGACAGAGGGTTCTCGGGGAATCCCTATGAATGCAGGGACAGGAGAGGTATATCTGCAGACACGCTTCCGCAGGAGTACTCAACTGACGGGGCAGGAGACTACAGGCTAAGTGCACTGTCACTTATTCTTTCAAATGGTTCGGGGACGGTCGATCTCAGATATAAGAGTCATGAGATCATTAAAGGGAGAGATGAGCTTAAGGGACTTCCATATGTAAGAGCGGAGAAAGATAAGGTTGACACTCTGAAGATATATCTTGAAGATAAGGTGGCAAAGGTTCTTGTTGTATTGTCATACCAGGTATTTGAGGAGAAAGATATTATTTCAAGATATTCTGTCATAAGAAATGAGTCTGACGCAGATATCTTTTTAAATAAAGCAGCATCTGCCTGTCTGGATTTCATAGGAAAGGATCTTGACCTTATTCATTTTCACGGCCGCCATGCTTTTGAAAGACAGCCTGAGAGGTGCAGGGTTGGACATGAAATTCACAGGATAAGTTCGAAGAGGGGAACCAGCAGTCACCACAACAATCCTTTTGTGATCCTCTGTGACAGGAATACGGACGAGTGGCAGGGTGAGAGCTATGGAATTATGTTGATGTACTCGGGAGAACACGCCGAGGAAGTGGAAAAAGATCAGGCCGGAACAATCCGCGTTGTGAGTGGAATATCTGATGACCACTTTTTGTGGAAACTCTGCGAAGGGGAAGAGTTTGTGACGCCTGAGGTAATGCTGGCATTTACAGATAATGGGCTCTCAGAGCTTAGCTTACGCTTCCACAGGATCATCCGTGAAAATGTATGCCCTAAGGAGTTTCGCGATATCAAGCGCCCGGTCCTTATAAACAACTGGGAGGGTACCTACTTCGATTTTGACGATGAGAAGATAATAGGAATTGCCGACAGCGCCAAAGAGGCGGGCTGTGAGATGCTGGTCCTTGATGACGGCTGGTTCGGAGCAAGGAATGATGATCACGCAGGACTTGGCGACTGGGTGGTCAACAGGGATAAGGTAAAGAAGGGCATGGATGCCATTGCTGATCATGTAGAGAGCCTTGGCATGAAGTTTGGGCTCTGGTTTGAGCCTGAGATGGTCAACGAGGATTCTGATCTTTACAGGGCACATCCCGACTGGGCGCTCACTGATCCCGGCAGGAAGCCGGTGATGGCAAGAGATCAGTTGGTGCTTGATATGTCCAGGTCTGAGGTTATAGACTATTTGTACGAGAGTATTTCAGCGGTGCTTAGGAGTGCTAAGATATCCTACATCAAGTGGGACTTCAACAGATCACTGTCAAATGTTTTTTCCGGAGGGCTCTCCGCAGACAGGCAGGGAGAAGTGGCCCATAGGTTTGTCCTTGGCTCATACAGGCTGATGGAGAGATTGAGGGACAGTTTCCCTGATGTGATAATTGAGGGATGCTCGGGTGGCGGCGGAAGGTTTGATGCCGGAATCCTGTTCTACTCACCTCAGATATGGTGCTCTGACAACACTGAGGCGATCAATCGTCTGAAAATACAAAAGGGCACAACCTACGGTTATCCGGTGAGTACGATCGGAAGTCACGTGTCAGCTTCGCCCAACCACCAGACCGGCCGCGAAGTACCGCTTATGACAAGAGCAATTGTTGCAATGGCGGGAACCTTTGGCTATGAGCTTGACCCGCGGACACTCAGTGCAGACGAGAAGGCAATGATCCGCCAGCAGATAGACGTTTTTAACAGATATTATGATCTGATACAGAGGGGAATGTACCTTCGCCTGTCAGATGAACTTGACGAAGAGTACTACACTTCCTGGGGATTTGTGTCAGAGGATAAGTCCGAGGCGCTTCTTAATCTGGTGGTCACAGATGTGAGAGCCAATCCGGAAGTTATATACGTTCGCATGAGAAATCTTGATCCTGAAGCGATGTATGAGGTCGATAACTGTATCTCATCCTGTGAGAAGGTTCCGGAAAATGATGTGGGAGAGAAAGCAGATGAAATTGGACAGGTCTTTAGCGGAGCTGCGCTAATGAATGCAGGCTATGCCTTTGATCCCGTGTTCGGTTCATACCCGGCGATACAACTTCATTTTAGAAAGAAATGTTAAGAGACATCAATGGATTTCAAAATAGTTTTTTCAGAAAAAAACTCGTTGAGAGAAACACAAACGAACCAACAGTTGTGCTGGGCGGACTGTCGAGAATTTAATATTTTTTGTAGCTCAAAAGCGGTATTTTTTAACGCCAAAGAAGGTATTTTTATTTTTCAAAGACGGTATTTTTGACCCTTTTTTCAGGGAACCCAAAATACCGTCTTTGAATCGTTATAACCCGCATGGTTGAGCCATTTCTTATCTTGCAGGAGCGTGAGCTTAGAATCAGATACCCGCTGGAAAACTGGTTTTTTAATTAACCAACTTTAGCTATAGAAAAATTGTCAAATAATAGGGATGATTGCACTGACAATACCCTTTTCATGTGAGATAATATCTTGAATGCGTGATAAATTCGCGGGAGGAAGAGAGTCATACTATGGGGAAATTTAATTATTGCAATCTAAGTGATACTGAATTTGAAGAACTTTGCAGAGATATCATGGAAAAGAAACTAAATACCCCTCTGCATACATTCACAAAGGGACGTGATGGCGTAATTGATATCAGAGGAAACGTGGATTTTTCATAAGAAAAATATCAATCCACATCTATTTATATTTTTTACTTGGAGGAGTGTATGGGAAAGAAAAGAGTACTTTGTTTTGGGGATTCACTTACTTGGGGATTTGACCCCTATAAGAGGGAGAGAATGGAGGATGAGGATAGATGGACCGGAGTGCTGCAAAAGCACCTTGGGGACGACTATCTTGTAATAGAAGAGGGGCATAACGGCAGGACTATTGCGACGGATGACCCTGCTGAAGGGGAAAAGAACGGTTTAAAATATGTTATTCCGTGCGTGGAGAGTCAGTCACCTCTTGACCTGATGATCATTCTTCTTGGGGCTAACGATCTTAAGAGAAAATTCCAATATACAAGCATGGATATCGCAGGGGAGATGCAGATTTTCCTTGAAAAAGTTCAGGCACACAACAGATTCCGCATGGGAGATTCGATGAAAGTTCTATTGATTGCGCCGCCTATAATTGGCGCCTGCGGTAAAGGCTCATGGCTGGAAGACTGCTTTGATTTTGAGAGATGTTATAAGGTTTCTTCGGAGATCTCCGGTTGGTACAAGCAGCTGGCTGAGATGTACGGCTGTATGTTCCTTGATGCTGCTAAATTTTGCACGGTAAGTCCTGCAGACGGAGTGCATCTTGATGTGAAAAATCAGAGATATCTGGGCGAAGCTGTGTATAGAAAGCTTGTAGATGAAGGTTTTGCGAGCTAAACGATTAAAATGATGCATAAGCTTGATCGATGTTGAAGGCATGAACAGCTTGTTTTTTTTACTGAGGAGATATACTATGAAGAAATTTATGAGTTTGGTCATGACAATGGCGGTGATCGTGTCATGTGCGGCATGTTTTGAAGGTTCCAAAACGCCCACTGTTATGACAAAGCAGGAGGACACTTCATCTGAAAATTATGAAGAACTCTATGAAGAGGCAGGAGTTGTTGGAGACTTAAGTTCTTCGTATTTTGACTTTGACGATGATGATATTCCTGAAATGGCAGTTTTTAACAGCGATGTGACAGATCCCGGACTGGTAGAGGTCTATACCATCAAAGATGGTGAGGTGGTGGATCTTGGCAGCTTTGGACAATATGGAACAATCATGTTCAATGAGGATGAAAAGCTGTTAGTATCCGAAAATGAGACCGGAAGCGGGTATTATGTTATTGCCTACAAACTGGTAGATGGAGAGCTTGAAACAGTAGTTTCTCTCAAGAAAGACTTTTCAGATTTTGAAAATATAAAAACTTATGTTGATGATACTGAAGTTGATAGTGACCAATTTGCTGATGAATTATCAAAATATACTGATAATGTTAAGCTAATTGGTGCTTCGGCACAGTGAGAAACTGATGAATATTGAATCAAACCAAGAGTGGGACACCTGAGAATCATGGTAATCCGCAAATAATATGCTATACTATACATATCCAAAAATTGTTTTATGTTTATGCAATGGCTCCTGAGAGATCGGGAGCTTTTTGTTGTGTAAAAAAAAGGATATAAAATGTCAAATTATGGCTCTTTTTCTATGTCCTACTTTCAACTATTCTAATGAAGTAGTTTTAATGTATTAGGGAGGTATACAATTGAAAAACAAAATAGTATCAATCTTAATAGTGATGACTTTTTCACTTAGCATGACCGGCTGCGCAAATTCTTATGGTCCATCTGCAAGAGCCAAATACGCCGATTTAAAGATTGAAGAAAAAAAAGAATCCGATGAAAAAGACAATAATGCACTTGGAGGTAGTGATATGGGAAGCATTTTAACCGGAACTCAAAAGGTAGTCGTTGAAGGGCAGGATTGGGGACCCGCTGTTGTAAAAACCATTTTGGAATTATCAGATACAATAAAAAATGATTCTGTAAATGCTGAGGATTTCAATGTCATTGAATTAAAGGAAAGCTTTAACTGGGCTGCACTTACTCCCAATTCCAAAGAGGATGCGAGCAAGCATATTGAATCAGAAACCAGCAGAGGTGTGGTAGCAGCCTATACAAGTGATGAAAACGGTGAGAAAAAAGATTCATCCAATTTCGTTACTATAGAGCTAAATTACAGCCCCGATGAGGGATCGCCTTTTTGCTATGATCTTTTCAAAGGAAACAACACTATCTGCTCTCCTTACAATTTGAAGGTCAATTTAAAAAATGGTGCAACACTTTCAACAGAAACCGGAGAAGAAATCTCTGAATTAAATGTATCAGAAACAATAGATTTTGATAATGCTGTTTATCCTCAGCTTGCAAAAACAGATATTTCCAGTGTCTTTGAAGGCCCCCAAGGCCACAAGATTTGCTATGCTTCTTATGAAGTTAAAGAAGATAACGCCAAGCATCCTCTTGTAATCTGGCTTCACGGCGCCGGAGAAGGCGGTGCCGATCCAAAGATCAATACTCTTGGCAATGAAGTTACAGCTCTTTTTAGTGATAAATTTCAAACTACAATGGGAGGTGCTTACGTCCTTGCACCTCAGTGCCCCTCATTCTGGATGCAGTATGATGAGAATGGAAACTGGATGGATAACAAAGGTGTAGACTCCATTTATCTACATGACCTAAAGGCTCTTATTGATGATTATGTTTCATCTCACTCAAACATTGATTCAGACAGAATCATAATCGGAGGATGCTCAAATGGCGGATATATGACTATGGATATGATCATGAATTATCCTGATTTCTTTGCAGCCGCTTATCCCATCTGCGAAGCCTACACGAACTCGGGAATTACAGATGAGCAACTTGAAAAAATAAAGAGTCTACCCATATGGTTTATTTATGCAGAAAATGATACAACCGTTGATCCTGCTAATTTTGAAGTACCTACCATTAAAAGACTAAGAGACATTGGAGCAAACATCCACACCAGTATTTTCAAGGATGTTCATGATACTTCAGGTAAATATAACTCTCCGGATGGAGGAGCTTACCAGTTTATGGGACACTGGTCATGGATCTATTTCTTCAATAACGAGTGCGAAGAAAATGGTGTAAACATGTGGCAGTGGATGTCTGAGCAAAAAAGATCTATAAAATAAAAAAGCAATGCTATGCAAAAAAAGGGGTAAGCGATGGTGTAAACCGGACTCGTAATTATTCAGCTTTTCACATCAGAAGTTATGCCAATGAATATGATTCCTTATCCTTTTTTGGTTCCTTCCAGGTTACCTATATGGATGATAATTGGCTCGATTTTGATCATATATATCATTGCTTACGCTATAGCTACAGTGCTGTATCTTCTTAACAGGAAGCTGTCATGGTTATGGTTTTTTGAAATTACAAAGAGAAAATAGACTTCCGACTTCCGAAAACTAACGCAGACACAAATACGATAGTCACAAATGTGACTATCGTTCAACAAAAAACATCACACGACATCATGTATTATTCTCTGGACCATTTGTAGTCCCAGAATTTTATTATTTCTTCTCTCTTAGAAGGTCTTATCAGATATAAACCGTATAGTGCAAGTGATGCCTCTATCACCAAGATAAAAATCTCTGTCCATAAAGGAAGATCTGTAATACCAGCTCTTCTGACACCTTCTGCCGCTGACATGGCGAGAATATCATGGATAACATGCACAAGCATCAGAACCCATACATTTCCTTTTCTTAAATATATAGCTCCGAAAAAGATGCCTGTCATAATGCATAATACTGTCTGATAAACAGTACCTTCAACATCTCCTTTAACCATAGAGTTACTTAGATGAGTGATTCCAAACAATAATCCTGAAAGAAGTGCGATAACAGGGATAACCTTCTCGCTTCTCCAGATTTTGGTCATATATGATATAGCGATTTCCCTGAAAACTATTTCCTCAGACATTCCTGCCATTATGCTCATCATAATGAGAGTTCTGTCTATTCTCACAAACGGTACAGATCCGGCAAGAATGCCGTATGAACCAAATAACAATATCCAATAAACAACGAATGGACTTAAAAGAAAAAAAGAACCGGTCAACTCGCTGTTTGTTGGCATAAAGCGGTATGTTGCCGAATTTATTTTGTACCATAGAGCCAGTACGAGCAGCGAACCAACGATTCCACCTATTGTAAAGGCAGTGGTTGAATCAAGTCCCGCACTGCTAAGCGGAAGCATAAAAATAAGCCCCACCACTAGCTGCGCTAGCAAAAAGCTGCCAAAGGTCAATACCAGAAGCAGTAAAATTTGTTTTGGCCCCGATACACTGTTCTTTGTATTCATTTTTCCCCCTTATAAGAAACTCCTGATGCATAGACTTATACATCTATTTCACAATTAGCAATTTAAATATAAACAACGATGTCCAACACATGTCCAACAAACCGCTGCTATTCTGGCTGAATCATCTTATGGCGGTCACGTCTTGGCTGCATCCAGCTTTTGCTCTGATCGCTCTTCTTTGCTGGTTTCAGACTCATTTGAACGCACCTCCCAGCATGTTCTGAAGATAGGGATCTGCGCCGTAGCGGCCTTCAAGGTATTGCTTGTCATAGGAGGCTGTATTCTTGATTAGTGTTCCGTCCTCGCTTCTCATTTCATGTAAAGAATATACATCACTTTCGTGTGCTTCATTTTTTGCTGCAAACCAGATTTCATCACGGCGGAAGATGGAGTTTTTCATAGTCGACATATCATGGGAAGTGAAAAGCAACTGAGCACCGTTACTGTTTATCTCTTTATTTTTAAAAAGAAGGATCACATAACGCAGAAGCTTCGGGTGGAGTTTGGCATCAAGCTCGTCAATGATGACAAGTCTTCCTTCACGTAGAGCTAGTAGGATAACTGGTAGAGCGGAGATAAGCTTCTTTGTTCCATCTGATTCTTCTGTGAATGACAGCTCATATTCCTTTTTTCCAAACCTGCGCTTCATGTAAAGCTGTTTACTGTCTTCATCATAGCGGTAATCTGTAATGTCAATATCCATATCGTTCAGAGCACTGATGAACTGGCTCTTATTTTCTGTATACTTTTCCAGCATGATTTGGTGCTCAACCATCGGATTTGCGTAGCTTCTGATGATGCAACTTTCAAACCAGGTCATTACTTCGCTGATTTCAGGGATATCGTAGTTGATGGCAAGGAATGAAAGATAGGGCATCTTCGGATTTACATTTTTGTTGATGCTTTTTTTGTTGATACTGTATCCGAGGGTAATATCATTCATTTCGCGGTCAAAAAGCTCGGCAGTTTTCTTAGCAGTGACAGCTTTACGAGTCAGTGACTCAGAAACTACTTCATCATCCTTTAGGGCAATATAGTAGCAGTATAGGTTGCTTCCTGTTAAGAAAAATAGCTTGAACTCTGTCGGTTCATTAGCTGACACATCGTCAAATAAGAATGGGATGGCATCAACCCTCTGCTGAAGGATGAGCGGTTGACGGTTTTCTATGATAAAATATGTTTGTTGGGGAAATATTCTGAAAATTGACGAGCAATTTATTTCAGAGTTGCCTCGCGGTTTGACAAATTCACCGAGGCTTACGATAATTACTCTGTACTAAAAAACAAATTTAGATCTTTAGCCGGAACAAGAGCGTTGTTTCGGACTTCATATCAAAGTTATCAGAGGTGGAAAATGTACGAGGAACTTACAAAGCAGGCAGCAACAGTTACTGAAGAATTATGTGAAAAGGCAGGACTCCATAAAGGCCAGATACTTGTTATCGGATGCTCAACATCGGAAGTATGCGGTGATACAATCGGCACCGGTTCTAATCTTGAAGCTGCGGAAGCAGTTTTTGCAGGAATTTATTCCGTTACCCAAAAGTATGGTGTTTATCTTGCAGCTCAGTGCTGTGAGCATCTTAACAGAGCTATAATAATTGAGGCTGACGCTGTGCCCGGACAGGATATAGTCAACGTGGTTCCTCAGCCCAAGGCCGGTGGTTCCTTTGCGACAACTGCATACAAGACCTTTGAACATCCCGTTGCAGTTGAGGAAATAAGAGCTGATGCAGGTCTTGATATCGGCGATACTCTCATTGGAATGCATCTTAAAAAGGTGGCAGTTCCCCTTAGACTGGAAAATAAAGAGATTGGTCAGGCGCATATCACCGCTGCCAGAGTACGTCCTAAATTTATAGGCGGAATACGCGCGAAGTATGATGAGTCGCTGGAATAAGAATGGTTTTCATTGGGGATATTGGTTCCAAACAAGTGTAATTACAATGTGTTGACAATATCTTTGGCAGACTCAGGATAAGAAAACACTAAAACGGATAAATTCTCTTATCAAAGATACTCAGAGAACTCCATTTGAAGGAATAGGCAAGCCAGAGCCTTTAAAGAATGAATTATCAGGTTGGTGGAGCAGAAGAATTGATGATAAAAATCGCCTTGTTTACAAGGAAGAAAGTGGAAATATAATAATAGCTGCCTGCAAGGGACATTATGAGGATTGAGAATTCAATCCTCTTTTTTCTAAATGTTTTATGTTCATATAAACTAAAAAGTGTGTAAGTTAATGCAAAAAATTTACTTACACACTTTTTATAATATCGATTTTTACTTAATTAAGGCACATATTTCTGAACAATAGTATAAAGCTCACCGTCAATTACCCCAAGTTCTACAAGCATACTGGTGGTCATATAGTACTCATCAGCATTATCTGACCATCCGGGATAGTTGTCTCCTTTGAATTCTCTTCCGACAAGATATTCTTCTGTGAGATTTTCGATGTCGCCATCTTTGACAAATTTCTGAAGGATGATTTCACAGTTTTCCTTGATCTTGAAGGTCACATTTTCTTCGACGAGTTTTCTTATAGCACCATCATTCAGCATATAAACAACATTGTATTCTTCGGAATAATCTTCCTTCTCGAGAGCACAATATAAGTCGTCATCACCTTTTTTTACGAGGAAACCATCAAACCTTGTCGTACCTATGCAGTCCTTCTTGAATTCTTCATCGGTTCCGTATTTGACCTCTTTGTTGGCCTCTTCAAAAGAAACAACAGTAAAGGGTGTTCCGTTTATAGAGTAGATGATGTCGTTTTCTTTTGCATTATCAACATATTCAGCCTTAATTCTTTCATCGCGATACAGGTCACCTGTAAGTGAAGTTTTATCAAAGCTCTTGACCTGCATAAGAAGGTTATTGTCGTTGTCATAGTATTTTTCAGCATCAAAGGTTTCGGGATCCTGGTTACCAAGGCATGAAATATATATTTTTTCAGTTTCGGGTTTATTATCTCCGGTAAAGGTTATCATCGGATAAGCGCCCTCATTCCAGCTATATTTTGCTTCGGTTGTATCATCAGCAGATGCGAAGTGGAATATGAGATCGTCACCGGTTTGCTCATAGGTGAAGGGTACACCTGAAACGCCATCGTGTGTCTGTGTAGAACCGGAGGTCTCGTCATTAAAAATATAGTAGTTTAAAACATTGTACTGCTCATCCTCGTTGTATGCTGCGTATACAGCTCCTGAAAGGTTAGGCGTGCCATCATCTGATACACCGGCCTTTTCGAAGCTTATTATTTCTGAATTTTGATATGTATCGCTTAGCTCATCAAATAAGGAAGAATCTGCCGGCAGCTCAGAGGCGCCTTCCTTGTAGTTATGATACTCACCATCTTCAGCATTTATATAATCTACATTCGCTTCGTCTGTAATAACGAACTCGCCGGTCTCCTTGCTTACATATCCCTTTGTTATGGAGTTTCGCATGGGAAGAATGAGACTGTTGTTATCCGCAACAGCGATCGGGTAAGCTGTGCCGCCACTTTGAACAGTAGTAACCTTTTCAATGGCATTGTCTTTTTTCATAAAAATAGTAGCTTCGTAAGTACCCAAATGACCTTCAAGATCATCAAAAACATAGCTTGTTACCAGAAGAGCATCCTCTCCTTCACAGATAGGAGCATAAGCGTAGGACTGTCCTGCGTGAAGAGAGCTAATCAGCTCTTCGAAAGAAGCAGGTAAAGACTTTTTTCCGGAGTCTGCAGCCTGTTCCTGGCTATCGTCTGTTGCAGAACTGTCTTCTGTAGCTGAGCTTTCTGTGCTGTCAGCACTATCGGCTGTATCTTCAGCCTGCTTGTCAGTTTCTGTGCTGTCTGCGGGAGCCTCTGTAGTAGTGGAAGCTTCTGTGTTGGAATTACCTGTATTGGCATTTCCACAGCCTGCGATGATTGATACGGTTAATGCTGTTGATAGTAACAAAGAAATGATTCTGGACTTCATAAAATTAACCTCCCTCAAAATTGACCTTTTCATATTTGATTTCTCTATCTGTTTTGATTACAGAAACAGATTAGCAATCCTTCTATCATTGTTTTATCACACGTATCACAGACTGTGATGTGGAGCTGTCCGCGGACACTGTGAGAAGCAGGCTCGATGTGTTCCTGAAGTCAAAAGAAAATGTTGCAAATAAAGAATATAAGATAGCTGCCAGTATCGGAAGCGCCGGCGGCGTGATAAATAAAGCTATTGATGTTCAGAATCTGATGGACAGAGCTGATGAAAAAACGTATGCGGATAAAAAGGCGAGAAAGGAAGCCGGAAATTAGTGTGCTTCAAAAATGTTTTTCTAAAAAGGAGGCAAAAATGAAGAAAACATAATCATTCTTAATGGCATTTATGATTGCCACAACTCTTATCTGAGGTAGTTGCACACAAAATGATTTCATGACAAGTGTGTCAATTTATATTTGTTATGCCAGTATTTTGCGGAATTTTCATTATTTTGACAACAATGTCATAAAAGCCTGGACAGAATTCACAGACTACAAAGAGTGTTTCTGACCGGGCTTTTTATTATGAGTGATCATCCTTCTACGCTAAGCCTAACTCTTTCCAACAAAGTAGGCAGCTTTAAGTATTTTTCGCTTGTGAAATAAGAAGGATAATAGTAGTCGCAGAATATTTCTTTAATATTCAGAAGTCCCATAAATTCGTCATCACGAACTAGCTCTACTGAATATTTATCTGTTTCTTTATCTCCGACCAAGTAACCAAGTAGCTTTTTGTTGCACCTATTACCACTAAAAACTACCCAAACGCATCCTCTCATGATCGGAACATATCCAAGAACAGTATTCAGCATCCATTCTGACAAAAGCTGATTAGGATTATATTCAAGATGCACATAATGCGGTGCATTACAGTCATCGCCCATGCAGATGCTGTCTCTTTCAGCTTCTATAGTATATGGATTTATGTTTGCTTCTCTGATGCATCTAACTGGCTAACTCAGCAAATGAAGCAACAAATAATAAGCAAGAATGTACTAACCTGAATGATGAATAAGTTGATTTTTTTGCCCCGGGGATATACAATGTATATACAAAGAGGAGGTATTGCTTATGCAGGCTAAGGTTAAAGCATGGGGAAATAGTCAGGGAATTAGAATACCCAAAGAAGTGCTTCAGGAGGCAGCTGTTTCGGTTGATGATGTTCTCGATGTCAAGGTATCTAATGGCATGATAATGCTTGTTAAACCATTTAGACATAGAACACTGGAAGAACGTGCTGCAGAATTTGGTGGGCAGCTCCATTTAGACGGCGAATTTGGCTGGGGTGAACCGGTAGGAAGAGAGATTTGGGAATGAAGGAAGAATTGCATCAGGGGGATATTCTTAAGATTGAGCATATCAAGAAGCCGGTTCTTGTTGTAAGTAAGGATTTTTTTAATCAGACTCATGAAATAATTGGCTGTCCTATTTTTGAAAAAGGAGAAGCCGGGCCTTTACATATTCATATCAAAACTGAAGACGTAGAAGGTTATGTGCAATGTGAAAAAATGGCACTCCTTGATTTGAATATCAGGGGTTATTCAAAGATTGATAGGATACATTATCCTGACATTATTAATATCACAGACGCTATCCAAGGAATCTTTGACTACATCTGAAAATGAATCAACATGGAATCAGTGAGATTTCTTTAGTGGGAATATATTAGCAGTGTATGATTCGGATTATGGATTGTACGCTGCTTTTACTATGTATATAATAACTCATGGATTTAATAATATTGGACCAGACATACCTTGTCCGGTGCAAAAAATACGGCATTTCTCGATTTGTGTCGTTTGGGGACGAGTAAGTTATACCGGGAGTTATTTATGCCGCCCCTTAATATGCTTGTTAAAATGGGCTTTTCGGAATGCAGCCGGAGTGCAGCTGTTCTTTTCTTTGAAACATTGCGTAAAATAGCTTTGGGAATTAAACGCAAGAAAGCTGCTTATTTCAGCGCATGAATAATCAGAAAAGCGCAGCATGTTCTCTGCGACTTCAAGCTTTCGGGACAGGATATACTCGGATACAGTATATCCTGTTTCTTTTTTGAACAGAGTAGAGAAATAGTTATTATTGAGCTTTACGAAAGCAGCAAGGTCATCCAGGCGGATGCTTTCATGCAGGTGATGGTCGATATAGTCCATGCAGAGAATAACCTGCCTTGAGTAGACATTCTGTTTTTTCAGCTTCTGCATCTGCTTGGTAAAGAATGTGACCATCTCGTAATGCAGATCCAGAACTTCCTGTACTGTGGTACATTTGTTCATGTTATAGATGTAAAGGTCACTTGTGTTGTAGGCGGTTTCTGAGTTAAGGCCGCCCTCAATGGCGAACCTTGTCATGAGAGTAGCGTTGCAGATCATGAGATATTTCATATTGGTAACAGGATCATCGGCAAGAGTTGAAGTGTTTTCTGCCATCATTTTGTGACTTTCATCGGCGGCTCCTGGGTCGCCATTCTTCATCATTTCGTACTGCTTCATTTCATCTTCGTATTCAAAATGAATATAGTTGTTTTCCCTGCCTATGAAATCCTTAAGAGCTACCTGTGCATTTGGATTTGATATTCTTTTTGGCATGATATTTCCTCTGAACCGGTATTCCCTAACTTTTGAACCGGTTAATATTTTACCACATATTATTTATAAAAACATGAGAAAATTGATATTTATAATGAGCTCTTGAGAGTATAAATAAATCAGATCAGAACAAATGTCGGTTTAAACTAAACTTGTAATATGTTTAAAGATAGGAGTGTAAAAAGTCAAAAATACGACTTTTTACACTTTTTAACTTAAAAAAATAAAGCTTGAAAATGTAAAAAGCCGTACTTTTAAAGAAAAATCTGTAAAAAGCCGCATGGATTAAAGCTAAAATTGTAAAAAACCGGGCACTGTAGTGTGTGCAATTTAATCATTATCCTGGTTATCATCAGTTCCATAAACGTCTACCTGAGATGCCTGTCTTTTATGTTCTTCTTCTATAGCAGCATAGTGTTTAACAGTTGTATTTACGTCTTTATGTCCCAGAACATCAGCAACCATATAAATATCACTGGTTCTGTTATAAAGCGCTGTACCATAAGTTCTACGGAGCTTATGAGGGGTGAGCTTTTGAGTAAGTCCTGTGTTTTTTCCATATTTTGAAATCATATATTGGATGCTTCTAATCGATAAACGCTTATGCTGAAGAGATATGAAGAGAGCAGGTTCTTCAGAATCATTGAGTAGGGTAGGGCGTTCATGATTGATATAATCCCTCAGCGTATTCCGGATAATCTCGTTTATGTAGAGATGATCTTCATCGCCGCCTTTTCTGACGATAGTAATTGTATTTTCATCAAAATTTATATCTGAAAGATCAAGCCCTGCACATTCCGAGACGCGGATTCCAGTATTTAACAGAAGAGTTACAATGGCCAGATCTCTTTTTGCAGTAGGTTCAGACATGACTTTGGAATGGTAACTAGCAGAATTCACAGCTGCGACAGAATCCATTAGAAGCTGAACCTGGTCAGGATACAGCCTTCGGATATCTTTCTTTACCTTTTCTTTCTTCTTTACAGCAGCTTTCACTGTGGGATCAATCTTAAGATAGTCATATTTGATCAGATATTTATAGTAATTCCGTACAGCCGCCATTTTTCTTGCAATTGCACGTTCTTTAGCAGGCTTTACATTGCCTTTTTTATCCGGTTTGTGGCCTGATGCAACATAATTTTGGAATTCATTGATGTCCTGAGGACCAAGATTTTCGACAACTTCAAAGGGGATATCTTTGATTTCAAGATTCTTGCACAGGGGATTCTTTTCCTTGAGAAATCCGTAGAAAAATAGAATATCCTGCGCATAATTTAAAGCGGTGCTTTCCTGATATTTGAGAAGACATTCCTCAACAAATCCATGTGTATGCTGAGGAAGAATGTTTTTAATGCTTTCAGTATCTTTACGGCGTTTCTGCCTCAATGAATTGTAATATTCTGAATTTTCACCCATGACTTAACTCCTCCGCTTTTCTAAAATAATCGTAACACAAAAGAGGAATTTTGTGCAATGATATTTGCGTTAGCAACGCGTTCCAGCGGGAGGTGGACCCCCTGTCTGACATCGTTCTTTATTGGCTTTATTTCTTTGTTGGATATTCCGTTAATTCTTCAAACTCATCTACCGGCATAGGCTTGTAGAAATAATATCCCTGCATTTCCTCACATCCAAGACTTCCGAGGAAATCAGCCTGTTCCAGTGTCTCAACACCTTCTGCGATAATAGAAGTTCCAATAGCATGGATCATCTGGACCATGTAGCTAAGTATTGTCCGACCCATCTTTTGGTCACCTGAACCGGTAATAAATCGAAGATCAAGCTTTATGCGATCAAGGATAACTTCTTTTAACATATTCAGTGATGAGTAACCACTTCCAAAGTCGTCCATTTCAACTTCAAAGCCTGCTTCACGAAGTTTGGTTGTTGTTTTGATGATGGTATCGGAGTTTTCGACATATGCGCTTTCCGTTATCTCAATACGAAGTTGACCAGGCAATAGGTTATAGAACTCTTTTAATGTATTAAAGTGGTCGGCTACATCAGGGTTCTTTACTATATCAAGTCTTGATAGGTTTACTGATACACACAGTTGTCTGCCCTGATCATTCCATCGCTTCAAATCCTTACACACAGTGTCCCAAACGTGACAGTCAAGATCATAGATAAGCCCAGCATCTTCCAAAACCGGAATAAATTCTCCCGGAGAAATGTTTCCATCCTTCTTGCTTTTCCAGCGGCAAAGAGCCTCTGCACCAGTTATCATCCCAGTCTTATAGTTGACCTGTGGCTGATACCATACTTGTATTTCCCCAGACTCAATAGCTGCAGGAAGGCGACTTGCGATACCGGCACTTTTCCTTCCCATGTCCCACTGCTTTGGGTTATAAAACTCAAATCCTTCTTTCTTGGATTCTCTGACTTTTCTTTCTGCAATGCGGGCATAATCAAGCATCTTATCCACGTTTATGTCTTTATAGTCATCAGGCATAAGAACATAAATACCAGAGCAGAGCCTTACAACAAAGTCTTTTCCACGATCGCTAAAATAATTGCGAACAGGAGTCAAAATATATTTTTCATCCTGAAGAATCTGTTCATTGCCGCCAATACATCGAAGGATAACAAAATGATCTCCATCATACCTTCCTATAGCTTCTTTATCGGTAAGTACTTCAAGGCTTCTCTCAGTCCAAAATTTTAACAGCTCATCTCCGGCCTTCCAGCCAAAGCTGTCGTTGATGAACTTAAAGTCTTTTATGTTGTTATAGGATATCGTATACGGTGTATCAGGGTTGTTAGTGAGTAGTTCCTCAACTTTTTTACGGAATCCATTGTGGCTGAGCACACCAGTGAGAGGATCGATATCCTCCATTATCCGCATCTTTTCCTTCTGCTCTTCAAAATATGCTTTCTGTCTTAGGACAAGCATTATAACAAGAGCAGCAAAAAGGATAGTCCCAATAATAAGGAAGTATTTATATTGGTAGAGATAGTCTTCAAAAGTATATACATAAAGATCTCTGGTAGTGTAATCAAGGGCTATAGCCTGTTTTTTGGTTTCAGGAATAGCTGCAATTCCTTCGTTCAGAAGTTCAATTCGTTTTTTTCCCTCTGGGGTTTCAAGAGTTCCGGCACGAAAATCCATTGAAAACATGGCAGAAGGCTGTACTTTAAGATCATTATAGGATGGCTTTTGAAGCACATAGCTCCACGCATATGAGTTATGTAAAAGTGCATCTACCTCTTCATTTCTAAGCGCTTTAATGCAATCAGCCATGGAATTGTAAAGGTTTATCGTTATTCCAGGGTATAACTGCTTTACAGTTTCTGCTACTCCGCCCTGTGATTTTAGCATGCCTACTCTGATGGTATTTATGTCAGAAATAGAGTGCTTATCTGTAGTCACAAGGGTAAATGGGGTCTGGATGAGATTGTCAGATACGATGGTCGCTTGACCAGATGCACTTGAAACAGCACTTCCAAAGGGCATAACAAGATCGTACTCAGTACTATCAAGGGCTTCCTTAAGATTTGATTCACTTATAGCTTTGAATGCGACATTGAAACCAGCTTCTTTGGCAGCGGATTCCATAAGATCAACGCCGATTCCTGCAATCTTGCCGTTGTCTTTATCAATGTAAAACATAGGACATCTGTCTACAGGCACACCGACTGTAAATTCTGTAGCAGGAGAATCAGACGAGGCATAAACAGGCGTCAAAAAGACTCCCAGATAGATTACCAGGAAAAGGAGGGCTATGCTGATAGTAGTATGGATCCTTTTTGATTTCATGATACACTCGCCTTATTGTTTGTTCTTTGCTTTAGATACTCACACTTCATTCTAACATTATTATGTTAAAATACGATAAATAATAAATAACAAATCGATAAAGGCGACTTCTAGTATTCCGGCATTGCTAACTTATGCGCATACGGGACTTGAACCAGGGATTCACGCAGCACCATTAGAACATAAAAAAAGTGTTCCGACGCTATATGAGTCATCGGAACACCATAGACCGACGCAGCATGGCATTTCCATCCTTGCAATAGTAACATCCCTTATGTCCTTGTTACTGATAACTTCTGTCAGTTTCTCAGTGTAATCTCCCTCATCCGGTTTGGGACATCCGATCATTGTAAACCTGCCTTGCATCAGAAAAAGAAAAGTATAAAACTTTATTCGACAGGGTAAATGAAACAACAATACTATAAAATTCGAGGCATTTAAGCTCTCTTATGTTTAAAGTGATGCTGTCTGGGTTTGTGCTTAAATGCAACTATGTTTAGAGGCTTTTCATCCTTTTTTGCATAATTCTCATATGCCTTCTTATAGTGTTTCTGTCCGGCCCAGATATCGTCAGCTACAGGCGCCCACTCTTTTGCGTAATCATCACACTTTGCACACAGATGCTCAACACTTTCTTCGGATTCTTCATTTGTACCATGAGCTTCTGATCTTTCGACCATATCCCTTAAAAGAGCCGGATTTTCAAGCATAGGGCACGGTCTTAAATGGTTCTTATTGAAAGGCTGGCCCTTATGGTATTCCATGAAAAGAGGACTTTGAAGCATCTCAAGTATTGAATGTGTATGTATATTGGTGTTGGAGAAGTGGACAAATACGCATGGTTCAGCATCTCCACTTGAATTGATGTGGAAATAGTTTCTTCCGCCTGCGATGCAGCCACCGACAGCTTCACCATCATTCTGGAAGTCCATAGGGAAGAATCCCAGGTCACATTTGACGCTTCTAAGGAACCTTATCTGATCCACCATCTTCTTTCGCTGCTCTACTGTAGGCATAAGCTCAGGAACAGCATTGTTTCCAACCGGCATGTAGTGGAAGAAAAATCCGAATCTAGCACCTTTTTCAGCAATGAACTCGATGAACTTGGGATCAGTCACTGCCTCGATGTTGTTTCTTGTATAGCAGATGGAAGTTCCATAAACTATTCCGTACTTTTTGAGTAGATCCATGGCATTCATTACTGCATCATAATGACCAAGGCCACGTCTTGCGTCATTAGTCTCAGGAGTTCCCTCGATAGAAAGCTGGAATGTGAGATTTCCAAGCCTTACAACTTCTTTACAGAAATCCTCATCAATAAGTGTTGAATTGGTATAGATAGAGAACTCAACATCATTGTGCTTTTCTGCCATTTTCAAGATATCTTTCTTCCTTACAAGAGGTTCTCCTCCTGTCATCATGTAAAGATATACTCCCAGCTCTTTTCCCTGGGTAACGATTTTGTCCATATCTTCAAAAGACAGATTGTGCTTAGGTCCATAAGTACCTGACCAGCATCCCGCACAGTGCATATTGCAGGCGCTTGTAGGGTCAAAAAGAATAAGCCATGGGATATTGCATCCGTATTTTTCCCTGTTTGCCCTGATCATTTTTGTGCCTCTGAAAAATGCCTCATAGCCAAGATTGAGCATCATCATCTTTGCAACATGCGGATCTGTCTCATCTATTACTTTATTCAAAAACTTAACCCATCTGTTATCCGGATCTTTAAATGCCGCTCTTACTTTATCAAGGCTTTCTTTTCTGGCTCCATCTTTACCCCAGAATTTCTCTGCCTGGTCAACAAGCTTAAGATAAGTAGCAGTCCTGTTCTCCGTTTTATCGAGATTTGCAAGGAACCTGTCAATCAGTATGCTAAAAGCCTGTCTTTGTACTTTGTGAGAAATGTTTTTTGCTAATTCCATACTTGTTATGCCTCCCCAAACGATGCTACAATTATTCTGATGTAACAAGTGTAACGCCACAGCATATTAATAACAATGGCTCTACCATCGGACATGACAATATTTCGTTTAAGTGAACCGATGTTACATTCTTGCATTTTTTGTAACGTCGAGAGGGAGAAAAAATGAAAAGCTCAAAAGAATCTTTAACAGAAATGCAAAAAAAAGAAGTTCTGAGGATGAATAATAAGGAGTCCAATCAGCTGACAAGAGAGTGTCTGCAGCTTTCGCTTATGCATCTAATGAGCGAACACCCTTATGAGAAGATCACCATCAGCGAGATAGTACGCCGTGCAGGAGTATCAAGGACGGCGTTCTATCGAAACTATACAGATAAAGAAGATATCCTGCATGAGCTTGGGGATGAAATAATAAAGCGTATAGCGGAGATCAGCGAAAAGCCCGAACTGCACGAAAACCCACATCTGTGGTTCGAAGATATTTTTCGGGCTGTCAAAAACGATAAAGATATAATATCTCTGTTTGACCAAGCCGGAATTCTTCAGAATGAACTCTTTCTTGAAAAAGCGGTCTCAGAGCGGCTCTATCCTACAGCTGACCCAGAAAAGAAGTATCTCAGACTTGCTGCCGAAGCTGCCATTTTACAAATACTCATAAGCTGGTTCAGGGATGGGATGCAGGAAGACGAAAAACAAATGGCTGATATCTGCGTAAATATCTTTGATAACGCTTTGAGCAGACTGCCATAATTAACAAGGACCTCTTCTAACATGAGAAATGATCCTTCCTGGCGTAAACGAAGTAATTCTTGCGCATATGAAGCTTGACCCCGGAATTCCCTTAGCACCAATAGAACATAAAATTCGGATATAATGCTCATTCCAGCAAACTGGAATTGTTAGCACTCTGTCTTATTGCACCGGAGGCATAAAACATAAAATGCAATCGCCAGAAACTGTGATACCACAGACACAGTGACAAGATACACAGGATTCAAATCATACAGGGCACCGAGAAGCCAACTGCCCAGAAACCACGCAATACCAAATCCTGTCTCAAATATTCCGAAACCGGTGCTTCGCATGGAACGCGGGACGATTCCGCTGACAGCTGCTTTCATAATACTTTCCTGCGCACCCATTCCAATCCCCCACAGAATTATCCCAGCTCCGATCAACCAGGCATTTCCAGTCATAAAAACAAAATATGAGAAGAATGTGCTGCATAGTGTGGAAATGATCAGAGCCTTCAGCCCGACCTTATCATAAAGCCAGCCAAAGAATAGTGCAGCAAAGGCATCCACAGCCATTGCCCCAGCATATAGCAGGCTGAGCATGGATTCATTAAATGCTCCGGTATTAGCCGAATGAAGTGTGATCAGGGTGAAGTCTGCAAAGCCAAAAGCAAAAAAGCAGATGGCCGCCATGAACAGAACAAATGACTTCCTGAATTCAAAGCTTGCCGGTTTATCTTCCTGCTTTTCAAAGATCTCCGGATCAGGGTATCTTATCTTTGCTGTCAAAACAAGAGCTATGGTGATCATTGCAGGAACAAGCAGTATCGCAAAAGAGATTCTATATGTTGTAAAAAGGTCGTCTGTACCTTTTACAAGAGCTATTACAAAAAGCAGTACCGGTCCGAGAAACGCGCCAAGCTGATCCAGAAACTCCTGATAGGCAAAGCCTTTTCCGGTTCCGATCTCGCTTGCCGCAAAGCTTACCAATGTGTTTTTGGCAGGCTTTTTTATCGCTTTTCCGATACGCTCCAGGATCACAAGACCGCAGGCCCAAATCCAGCCATGTTCAGGTACGAGTGCCAGTACAGGAATCGCCAGAACCTGTATTACATAGC
>NZ_JNKH01000038.1:0-35651 GCF_000701985.1 Butyrivibrio sp. WCE2006
CTGGTGTATCAGCTGCATCGCCAGATGCATAAGGCTGGGTAGCCAAGTCCGGAAGGGATAAACGCTGAAGGCATCTAAGCGTGAAGCCCCCCTCAAGATGAGATATCCCTGCATTAGCAGTAAGACCCCTTAGAGACTATGAGGTAGATAGGCACAAGGTGTACGCACGGTAACGTGTTCAGCTGATGTGTACTAATAGGTCGAGGGCTTGTCCAATATGGATATAGAACGAAAAAGCGGATCAAAGATGAAGTATTCAGTGTTCGGTTTTGAAGGTACGGAAGGTTTGTGAGAACTGCTTCTTTTGCAGCGATTACTGTGTAATTCCTGCCGTGTGATTATAGTCACATGATGTACGTTTCAAACAGATCTTGGTATGCAAGTATCCCAGAGTCTGTTTGAACCGCACATAGCGCGGTTCAATTTTCCTCAATAGCTCAGTCGGTAGAGCATTCGGCTGTTAACCGAAGTGTCGTAGGTTCGAGTCCTACTTGGGGAGTTCGTTTAACGGAGTTAAACAAAAACATATCCTGTGAGGCAGGAAATATACGGCTCCGTGGTCAAGTGGTTAAGACATCGCCCTTTCACGGCGGTAACACGAGTTCGAGCCTCGTCGGAGTCATTTAATTAAGGAGCTTTAGCTCAGTTGGTTAGAGCAACCGGCTCATAACCGGTCGGTCCTGGGTTCGAGTCCCCGAAGCTCCATTTTAAAGTCGCTTAATAGCGGCTTTTTGTCAATAAAAGCCGGCGTGGCGGAACTGGCAGACGCCCGGGACTTAAAATCCCGTGGGTAGCGATACCCGTACCGGTTCGATCCCGGTCGCCGGCATTTTTGAGAGCTGTAAGCCTTGATTTATCTGGGTTTTTAGCTCTCATTTTTTGTGTATAGGGGTTCAAACGAGGTTCAGTGTTTTCAAAATGCTTGTAAATGCGATGAATACTGAACTTTTCAAAAATCGTTTGAACCTTTTTTCCTTTTCTGAATGTATAAAAGTTGTATGGATATACATCTTGTGCATAAAAACTTTATCCTACGCTAAGGATCTGATCGAGCTGATCTTCCATATCTGCTTCATCTTCCACAGCTTCGTAGATATAGTGTTCAGTCATTGCTCTGTTTGAGTGCCCCAATGTCTTCTGAAGATAACTCGTGCTCACTCCAGCAGCCTTCAAGGTAGATGCAACTGTAAAGCGGAGCTTATGACTTGAAAGATAAGGAACACCGGCATCATTGCAGTACTTTTTTAAACGTTCATTGAAAGTATCATTGTTGATTGTCCTTCCGTGGCACATGAAAAGGTATTCTCCATCAGGATTGATCTCAATGGCTTTTTTGATTATCTCCATTGCTTCTGGTATAAGAGTAATGTCTCTTACTGAGTAGAAGCTGTTTCCTTTTGGAAGTTTCTCATTAACGTGTCTTGGTGCTTTTGATACAGTCTTTTTGGCTGCATCTACTGTGAAATTAGACTCTTCAACAAGCTGATGCCCAATAGTGAGCTTATTGCCGTGAATATCAGATCTTCTTATGGCTCGGAGTTCTCCAACTCTGAAAGTCGAATACAGGGCTAGCTGAATTGCTAAAGTGTATCCATCCTGTTTAAGTGACCTCAGATGCTGTAGGAGCTTTTCCCTGTCATCAAGATGAAATGCTTTGTTAATGTGACGTGGCTCCTTGAACTTGAGCTCTGTGGTTCCTATAGATGGAATAAAGTTCATAGGAATGTATTCGTTTTCAGCGGCATAGGTGAATACTCCGTTTAGTGCTGACTTGCGGTTAACAAAAGCTTTTCTGGTGATAAGCCCAGGTCCTGTCCAGCGCTCAAACATATACTTGATGTCTTTCTTTTTGATAGACTCGATAGACATATCAAATATGGGTTCATTACTAAAGACATTCTTGAGCATGCTAAGATCTTCTTGGATGGTTTTCTTTGCTTTTACACCGTGCCTTATACGCATATCAACCCATTCCAGGTACACTTCATGGAAGGTGTGAACGAAGAAATAGTTGTAGAGCTTTTCAACAAGCTCTTCACGGCTCTTTGCGTAGAATGTTGGATTTTTGCTTTTCCACCTGCCATCAGACATGTGGTAGAATAATCCCTCCTTTGCGTTTGGATGTGCTGTGCGGTAGATATCCTCTACCAATTTAGTTTTTCTCTTAGAAATCATATTGTTTATTTCGCGGATCTCACCTGAGTCGAGATTATCAAATCTGACCATATTTTTCAATTGTGAGATGCTGTATGATTCCTCTTTATCCTGCTGAGTGACGATGCAGCAGAGAGCTTTACTTTTACCTTTTTTCATATTCCCCCAATAAAAAAAGGGAACCCTGTGAAAAGGATTCCCTTGTAAACGGATAAACAGCTTTTCCTCAAGATCTGTTTTTCCGTACTGTCTATTGTTGTTATTATATTATTCTTTTTTCTCTGTTTATCTGTTTAACTGTTTACAAATAGTTCCTGCTGGACGTAGGACTCCTCGGGTAGCGTATCACTTGCAGATGCCTCAATCGTATCGGAAGGCGAATCAGTCTTTTTTACCCTTACCCAGGCTCTTTGTATGCCATATTCAGAGAATTTGTGACTGGATAGCTTCTTGTAATCCTTAGCTTTGTTATCCATGATGCCTCTGATTTCATTCGACTCCCATTGCTTTGGGGTTTCATAACTAAAATGGTTCAAAGCTTCTTTGTAAAGCATCTTGACGCAAACGTATTCAGGCTGGTATTCATCAAGATAATTGATAATAGCAACTTCAGTAGGGTCTTCAGGACTGTAATTTTCCTGTATTGAGTTCAGAAGCTTTTGGAGATTCCTTGACAGTGTAAGAGAATAATCTCCGCTTTTATAGATGACCATTACCTCAGCCCATAGTTGCTCAATATAAGCACGGGATTCAGTTTCGTTATCAAGTATGTGGCACTCTGCCTGATCCATGTTGACTTCTATTGGAAGAAATCTTCTGTTCCCTGTCTTGTCCATGGGAAGGAATTCTATTTTGTTGGAAGTGCCTGCAAAGACACACTGCCTTGGTCTGTCTTTTGCGTATCTGTCATAAGGAGTGCGATAGTTGTCACATTGTCTGCTGATAAATGATTTTGTTTCCTCAACCATCTTTGCATGGAGAACTGCCAGCATCTCTGGTATCTCGATGATCCAATGCCCCTGAAGGTGCTGAAAGGCTTTGTCATCATCAAGACGCTTTATATCGTCAGTAAAAAATGAATCATCCATTGCAAGAAATCTCAAGAAGGTTGACTTTCCGGCACCCTGTCCACCGACGAGGCATAACATGTATTCAAACTTACAGCCAGGATTAAATACTCTGGCTATTGCTCCAAGCATAAATACTTTTAGGGATTCAGTTGCAAGTAATGTCCTTTTGACACCAAGAAAATGATGAAGCGCATATGGAAGCCTCTGTACTCCGTCCCATTTAAGAGAGAGGAGCTTTTCTCTTATAGGGTGATAGCTGTTTTCATTTGCTATAACTCTTACAGCACGCTCAATGTTCTTATCGAGCTTAAGACCATAAAAAGTCTCCATGTAAGTGATGATGTTATCAAGATCGGTATCTGTGATGTTTATGGAGTCTCTTTTCCAACCGAGCTCACGACAGATATCTATCTTCTGTGTGAGTTCGTTAAAGCGTATCGCTCCTTTAAAAAGGGGATCCTCTCTGAGGACAAGCTGACAGTTATAGTTGCTCTGTGTTGCCTTTCCTTTTTCATCACGATCAAGTAAGTCTGTTATATTTTTGTTCTCAGATGAGTTCTGAGTTTCTATGTTTGACATTTTCTATATCTCCTTTGTAGTTTTTTATAAATTCAATCTGTTCATCCTTATAGCCAAAGGTCAGCTGGTCTATCATCCATTCGACCTTATCGATATTGCCAAGCGCCTCATAAAAAAGAGGATTGCACTTATCAAGTTCATCCATGGAATAGGGTGCATATCTTTCCTTAAAGCTTTTGAGCTTATCCCGGTATTCATGCAAAGAAAAAAGAACATCATGAACGGATTGTTCATGTGCTCTTTGATGTTCAAATTCTTTTCTTCGCTTTATAATCTCAGGATCAGGAGAATATGACTTCCTGTCAGTAGACTGCATTGGCTCGTCATAGGTATTTTCGCTATAGATGATACTAAAGTCATCAGCAATTTTCTTTGCTGAATCGTATGGAGCAAGACCATACAGTTTACAGACAAAATCGATAACATCTCCTTTAGCTCCACATCCAAAACAAAAGTAACGGATATCAACCTTCATGCTGGGAGTATTGTCATTATGGAAAGGACAACGACATAAGCCACTCCGTCCAACTTTAATTCCATAAAAAGAAGCTGCTTCCTTAGTGGATACAGCTTCCTTCACTTTTTGAAATATGCTCATAATGATCACCTCACAGACTCTGATCCTGATTCTTTTTGTAAACATGATTAGACACTTCTTTGCTGTTCGTAGCAATATCATCTCTTTCTTTGTGAAGTGCTTCTAAAAGGCTTGGCTTTGCTTTTTCAGCAATCACTTTCGTGATATTTTCTTTTGTATTGGTATTAGCAAAAGACTTCTTTACTGCCTTTACAACTCTTGCCTTAACTGCCGATAAGCTGTTCAGAATTTTATCTACCTGTTCAATGGCAAATTTACTTACCACTTTAGAAAGAATGTTATCTGACTCCAGGATTTCTTTTTTGATGCGATTGATCTCCTTAACTTCTTCTTTTAGGACTCCTTCTGCGATACTGTCGACAAGAGATTCACATGCTTTGTCGTAAGCGATTTCAGAAAGTTCTTTGATAAAACCTTTTGTATCAGAAAGCTTCTCTTTCAATTCAAGGTATTCAGTCTGTTTTGTTTCATATTTTGCGGTGATATTCCCCAGATCTGTATTTATTTTGTCGATGATATATTCAGTCTTTTCTTTATACTTCTGACCACCATAGATTGGTTCTTCCTCGAGTTCAAGACCATATTTCTTGCAGATATCCATAAAGAGTTTTCTGCATTCAGCATCGAAGCTCATCTTTCGATTGTTATACTTACCGGACTTCTTATCAGGGAATGGAAGTTCAAAACCAAGTTCTTTAAGAGCCTGTTCCTGTTTGGGCTGACGATCTCCATATTTGTTGATAACATCAAAGACATGACGTTCATGGATGTGCGGGGTTCCTTCATCAAGGTGAAGGGCCCAGTCCAGAGTGTGAACATGACTTCCATATCTTTGACTGATCTCGCTGATAAGTTCACTAAAAGCCATTAACAATATTTCATAGTCAACATGATTGTCCTTGGTACCTATCTGGTATATTGTTTCCTCCGGACAGGTTTTGGGATTCGTCCTCAGGTCATCGGTTGTTCTGTTGCGTTCTGGATGTCTGGCTTCGATATTTCTTTGGTTCTGATGATCCATATGATCTTTGTAAAAGAGATCATAGAATTCTTTCTCTACTTTATGAAATGGGGTAGAGTTTTCATCGAGATCTTTATGCCTCACAAGTTTTTGGTCGATACAGTTCCAATAGATGTTGTTTTCCGTAAGCTCTGCATTGATGTCCTCTGCGTTTTCTACATCAAACTCTCTGTCATTATGAATTGGATTGTAAACTCCATGGGAACCTACTCTGCCATCATGGCGAGTTGCACGTTGTTTCATAATATAAATTCCTTCTTTCTTTATTTTTTTCTTTTCTTTTTTGTCATAAGGGCTAGCTACCTTTGTTAGGAAAATAGATGTGTTGCGACAAGCAATACCCAGTACCATGTGTCGCAAACGAACACATGACTGGGCGGGATTTCACCCTCGACCCGACAAAGGGGCTCTGCCCCTTGACCCCGTTTGTGAAAATGTGTGCACTCATTTTCACGAGCAGAGGTAAACCTCTGCCATTACTCCAGAGCAAAGAAAAAAGGACTACCCCTCTGACTGATCGGTGTCAGATGGATAATCCTCTTTTCTTTGTTCTGGTATTTTTTTTGGCAAAATAAAAAGCAACCTGTTCGGCTGCTTCAATAGTTCGTTAATGCTGATCGCATTATAATATTATCACGCTTATAATCGGGTGAAAATTTACAGTTGGTCTACAATTGGTCTACAAAAGATTTTGTTTATTTCTTGGTGATTATAATAATATCACCCATAAAAACAGATTGAAATATGCAATGTGTGACGTTTAGGGTGCATTTAGTGACGTTTTGGTTTCATTTAGTGACGTTTTGTGACGCTATTAAGGACAGGAATGGTCATGTCGTTTGCTCTTGGTAATTATAATGGTAGCATACTAATATTTTTGATAAAAGGTGAACTTTGAGTCACAAACGGGTCAAATCAGGGTCAAAAGAGGACTATTTGGAGAAAACTTATTATAACAGGCAGAATGTATGTTCTAAATCGTTGGAATGAGTTATAATATGAACACTGATCTTTATTTAGGGAAGGATAAGGTGTGTGACGTTGAAGAAAACAGACAATAGTAATGTTTTACTTTCAAATGATAAAGAATATATTGAATGGCTAAATTTTATAGAGGCAAGATATAGCCAATGTAAAATAAAAGCTGCTGTCAGTGTGAACAGAGAATTGATTGCGTTTTATTGGGATCTAGGCAAAGAGATTGTTGTTCGTGAAGCTGAAAAGAGATATGGAAGTGGGTTTTATAATAAGCTGAGCAATGACTTAAAGATAAGGTTCAATGCAGATTCAGGCTTTTCCAGTAGAAACATTCGCTACATGGTTCGGTTTTATCAGTTATATGATGGCTCATCAATTTTGCCACAAGCTGTGGCAAAATCTGAGAAAAATGATGGAAAGAAAAATTTGCCACAGCTTGTGGCAAATTTGACAACTGAGGATTTGTTCTCTGTTCCGTGGGGTCACCATAGAATCATTATCGACCGATGCAAAGATGATTGTAATAAAGCTGCGTTTTTTGTTAAAAAGACAATCCAAAACAATTGGTCCCGAGCAGTCTTGGATAATTTTATGAGCACAGATTTATATGCCAGGCAAGGAAAAGCTATTTCAAACTTTTCGTATGCGTTGCCTTCGGCTCAAAGCGATTTGGCTCAGGAGATGACAAAGGATCCATATAATTTTGATTTTCTCACACTGCAAGAAGATTATAATGAGAAGCAACTAAAGGATGCGCTCGTGGATAATGTGATTAAATTCCTTTTAGAATTAGGAAAGGGATTTGCATTTGTTGGACGAGAGTATCCACTTCCGATAGAGGGAACGGAAGAATACATTGATTTGCTTTTTTATCATCTTTGGCTGCACTGTTATGTTGTGGTTGAAGTTAAGGTTACAGCTTTTAATGCAAGGGACATTGGTCAAACGGCTACATACGTAGCTATAGCAGATGATCTGATTCGAAGAGAGGTAGATAATAAGACACTTGGTCTTATTATCTGCAAGAGCAAAAACAATGTGCTTGCCAAGTATGCAGTGGGAACCTCTAATGAGCCAATTGGAATATCAGAATATGAGCTATCAAATTTACTTCCTACTCCAGAAGAAATAGAGCAAAACTTATTAAAAGATTCTACTGAGGAATAATTATTATTTAAAGGAGAAAATCAGGTTAGTGAATTATAGAGTAGAGCTATGTCCAATGACAAGAAAACTCTGTCATGAGCTATATAAGTCATGGGAGAATGACGCTGCGATTTACATGGATATGTCAATGTTTAGGAAATATGTCTATAACAAGGAAGCAGTCGACCGCTATTTCGATTCAAAGCAAGACGTATCACGGCGCATATTTGCGATCATGTTTGAGGGCAGGCCCATTGGAGAAGTACAGCTAAAGCAGATTGATATGGAAAAGAGAGAATGTACCTTAAGTATTCATATGCAGAATGATTCTTTTAAGGGTAAAGGCTATGGTACAGAGGCGGAGATGCTTGCGATACAATATGCTTTCGATGAGATGGAAATGGAAGCTGTCAATGCTGATACAGTTGTAAAAAACGTAAGAAGCCAGCATATCCTTAATAAGATTGGGTTTGAATTTTTGAAAGAAGAAGGAGATTTTCGATATTACCGATTGGAGAAGTCGAGATGAAAGATTGGAATAAAGAGCTAGACTATTTACAAAGTACCCGTCAGAAAATGTGGAACGATGATTATTTTGAATTTCTTGTCAGGCAGGTTTGGAAAATAAACAGACCAGTTAGCATTCTTGACTTTGGTTGTGGGTACGGAGATCTTGGATTAAGATTATTGCCACTTGTTCCGTATGGAAGCAGCTATACCGGGGTGGATATAGCAGATGAACTGATAAATAAGGGAAGAGATATTTTTAAGACTTCAAAGTATGTAACCAGATTTGAAGTTGCTGATCTTTTGCAATATGAACCTATAGAGAAATATGATGTAGTCATATGCCAGTCTGTGCTTCGCCATATACACAAAACAAAAGAAGTATTAAAGAAGATGGTGGCATCCGCAAAGAAAGACGGATTGCTGATATGCATAGAGCCAAGCAGACGAATGGAAAATGCTGGACTTTACATTGATGCTCCAGGATATGATGTTTTTGAAAATGACCAGTTTCTTAAACAAAAGTGGCTTACAGAAGCTGAAACTGGTGGCAGAGACTTTTTAATTGGAATGAAAATACCGGACTATATGATAGAGCTTGGTTTGAAGAAAGTTGATGTTAGAGTCAATGATTATGCTGAATACATCAGCAGACATAATAATGAAAAATATATGGAAAGGACAAAATCCTTTATTCAGAATTATGGTGTAAATGAAAAATACTATGATGAAGATTACTATTTTTCTGCAAGATGTCATCTGATTTCTTACGGGGAGAAGTGCTAATAGGAGCAGGAATTAAGGAATAACAGGCATGAATATAAAAAAAATATCATCCCGATATACAGTCAAAATATTGGATGAAGAGGATATTGTAGACGTATATAATTTATGTAGACATAATGAACAGTATTATAGGTACTGTCCTCCTTTTGTGACAGAAGAGAGCATAAAAAATGATATGATAGCATGTCCTCCGGGAAAGACTCTTTCAGATAAATACTATGTTGGATATTATGATGGGGATAAGCTTTTAGCTGTATTGGATTTAATACTTGACTTTCCAAATGAAAGAACTGCTTTAATAGGATTTTTTATGATGGACTTGAAATGTCAGAATAAAGGATTGGGAAGTAGTATCGTGTCTGAGTTAAGTGAGGCATTAAGAAAGGAAAAGATTGATGCTATTCAGCTCGCATGGGTTCAGGCCAATCCACAGCCAGAATCTTTTTGGCATAAAAATGGTTTTATAGAAACCGGTGATATTAGCCATATGGATAACTATACAGTTGTTATAGCTCAAAAAAATCTGCGGAGTAACTAACACAAGAAGAATTATTAATTATTTAACTTAACTTGAGAATGATTATTTAATGGCTAGGAGGGACAAAGATGAATCGTACAGTATATTTCAGTAAAGTAAGTTTGAATTCGCAGGATGTGTATGATCTAGTTGATAATTACGATTTAAGATATAAAATTACAGGGGATATTCTTTATATGTTGAAACATGACTCCGAATTCTATGATGAGTATTCTTATGTGGATGATGATGGGGAGAGGCATGAGGGGGAAATAAAATACACTCTTTCAATAAAGGATAAAGATGAGTCCTCGATTTATGGATATTTGGATAGAACGACTAGTTTATTTGTTAAGAATCGTGATGATGCAACGGGAGAATTAAAAACTCGTCCAGTTGATGATACTGAGGCAGTGGAATTTTATTATGATGTTCTACATGAGTATGTGGCATTTTCTGTACGTAAACGATTTGGAAGGAATATGTTTAATGATGCATTTGCAAAGCTAATGAATCATTGTGCGCAGAAAGAAAACTTTATGTACTCATTTTACGTGGGGACATATAACGAGGGGATGTCTATTGATGAGATAAAAGAATCTATAAAACATGACAAGAATATTAAGCAGTTAATTATTACATACAGACCGGCTAATCCTGATGAAAAAATGATTAAAAAGGCAAAAGAGGCTAGTGAGAGCGATAAAATAAAAGCATCAAATGCTACTGAACGAAGTGTTATTTACAAGGCAAGGGGCAAAAATTGTATTGATGGAAGTGCAGACATAATTCAAGAAGACCTTAATAAACTTGTTGAGCTGAATGAGGGGATTTCAGTAGAGGAAATGACACAATTTAGTTATGCAGAAGTGAAAAGTACAAATGAACATGGGGCAGTGAAATCTACAGCCGATTCAAAGCCATTTATGCGCAGATTTAGAGAAAACGTAGATAGCTTTGTAGAGGAAGCCAAAATAGGTATAGCACAGATTTTGAGGAGGTGATATACATGTTCAAACAGTTTAGGGATTTCAAAAAATATAAAGAGTATATTTCATGGGAATTCGAAAACAAGTTTGCTTTTTGGGCAACATGTATAATGATTATTGTAGGATTGTTTGTTAAGCTATATGATAATTTAAATCTGTTTATAATTTTTATAAACGATATTTGTGTTGCCCTCATTGGAGCTTATGTTGGTTCTCTAGCTTTGATTTTTTCGGGAGTTGTTTTTTTGGGCGGATTATTAAATGGTAGGTTTGAAAAAGAACTGATTAAATATGCTGAAGATGATAAAGCTACTGAGAAACTATATTTGAGTTATTTGTTCTTAGCATTTAATATACTGTGTATGATAGTGGTGACAATCATATGTTTATTATTCATTCATAGCAATTTGGCTGAGCCTCCATTTGTAGCATTTGAGGCTATATTTTTTGTATATTGCTATTTTTCTTTTTTTATATTGGCTTATTTTGTGGCTATACTAAGAAATACAGTGGATTTAATTCTTATTTCTAAGAATGTTGAAAATGCAAAAGGCTTTTATGAACGAGCAAATGAAGTACGTGTTGATATGATTTTTCAATATTTATGTAGTAAAACGTCGCCAGAGGAAACAAAAAAGCTCTTGAAAGACTATATTACTCACTATATAGAGGTGTTAGATGATTCAGAAGAAATGAAAAATGAATTAAAAAAATACTTCTCTGAGTATTATTCATTTGAAGATAAAGAATAACATCAGAAATTCACGGAGAATGTATGGATACGGATGTTTTATTGACTTTACTAGGAGTAACGGGAACATTATTAGGAACTGTCCTTGGATGGGGATTGAATGAATTATCACAAAAAGGAAGACTTTTTGTGTACGTGAACAAATGGAGAGAAGAATATCAGAAGCAAGATGATTGCGGAGGTTTTATTGAGTGCAATTCTTGTGAGGCAGAGTATTACAATTTTTCACTTTCGATTGATGTATATAATAGCAGCAATGAAACTCATATTATGCGTGATATTACTATTGTTTATTTTGATAATAAAAAAAGAAGGCTTTTTGAATTAGTGCCGAAGGATGATAGTACTAAGCGTGTTGGTTTTAGTCCCGTACCAAATTATGATGAAATAGCTGTTGCTAATATTTCGGCCAAAAGTGCATTAAATATCAATCTTCATAATGGAATGAATAATAGCGATCCGAATTGGAGAGCTTTAAGTGAATCGGCCCAAATAATGCTTGAATATTTAAACGAAAAGAATAAGCGAAAGGCTATTCTTTTGTACAAAAGGTAATTTTACAAATGTGAGATGGAAGAATTCTTAAGTAGACGAAATGATCAATATTTACGGTGTGAATGATTATCACACTATTTATAAGATGCTTGATAGGTATTATGACGCTTCTGTTTATTTTTTATTTCTTAAGTGTAATATGATTTTGTTAAAGTTGCTTTATGCATAAATGATGTATATCCGCAACTAGGTTCAGAAGTGGGTTCATAATAAAAGGTGAGACCGCAAAGCTCCTTCCTATCAAGGCTTACAAGAACAAGGAAAGTTCGATCCCGGTCGCCGGCAGTATATTTGAAGAGAAGCATGCATTTGTGCTTCTCTTCTTTTTTAGCATGAAGTAGAATAATACTCATAAAATGCTTTCTTTGCTAAGGAGACTGGACATGTAGTTGGAATCACGTGACTTAAACACGTTAAGAAAAATCATAAGGGATTTAGAGGAAGAAAATCATAACCTAAAGTCTCTTTTATCAGATAAAGGCATTGCTTATGAATCCACAAGTGTTTTTTATGAGGATGTGTTTAACAGAGATGTTTATGATGCTTGGACCAATGAGGCACAAATATACCGCGAGACAGCAAGCTGATGAGCAGGGGATTGAAAGGCTTCTAGTACCGAGATTTACACGAGTTATCAATGTAACAGGGGAAGTACTGGATATAAATAAAGCGGACAGCCTTATTATTGAAAGTGAAGTAAGAAATGAGCAGATAGTCAGCGATGTTGAAAAAGCGATTTCTGATGGTAGGACACCTTCAGTGCTTACTAAGCTCAAAAAGCATGTGGATGTATTAAGGGAGAAATTGCAAAATAAAGCAGATCATGTATTCGTCATCTATGGAGATAAGCCAAGGCAGGAATCAGGTGTTAATATTGTGGTAATAACAATGAATCCAGAGACAGTGGGATATGAGGATACTATTGAGCTTGAACTTCTTATTGATGAACTCCAAAAAGCGGGTATTTTGGTGAGAACCCCCGATGATTACTCTGAATGCTATGCTGTCATAGACAAGACTATTGTCTGGCATGGCGGGATGAACCTTTTGGGAAAAACAGATGCTTGGGATAATCTTATCAGGATAGAAGATATCCACGCAGCAGAAGAATTGCTGGAAATTACAGAGCAGATGTTGAAATAAGTAAAAGTAAAAATTTGAATCTATTAGTTTGAGGAAGGATACAACATGAACCTGCCAAAATTTATGAGATTAGTAGATACAGAACTTGAAAGTATGTCAGAACAGGAGCTGAAGTCATGTCTTCGTGAATTGGCAAGAACTCTTCCTGAAAATGATAGAACTCATTTTCTTAGTATTATTGATAATAGAAGTGGAATAGTAAAACAGGACAGTGATGAAGAAAAATTATTAAAGAAAAAAGTCGAGGATATCATATCTGTACTTGAAGAAATTGGTGAAGGTGAGCGCTGTCTTGCCAGTGAGTATAATGAAGAGTGGGATGATTGGTACAATAGTGATGATGATGAAGTTTTTTTCTCGGATCCAGAGAAAATAGTACCTGATTTTATAACAGCTATCAGACTAATCCATGAATGTGTTGACACCGAGTCGTATACAGAGGGGTATAAACTGGCAAAGGTATTATCTTCAATCAGTATTTTCGCTGATGGAGATTGGGATGATTATTGCGGAGATTCTTTAGGAATAAAGGATTTATATGAACATGAACTTATAGTAGGTCTTTTTGACAAATTGGTTGCAGAATCATTATATCTGACATATATGGCTAAGGAATCAAGGGCACGTGCAAGTGAAATATATACAATGATGGGAAATTTTGACTGTAATGATCTTAGGCTTGAAGATGTAATGCAGATAGGAAATCATTCTCTTCCTGAGTTCAATACCTTTTTGTCAGATTGGATAACACTCCTTGGTGCTCATAATGACTGGAGAACTAAAAGGCTTTTAAAAGAAGCAGTTTCTATGATTCAAGATGAGTATCAGGCTTTAAATGTGGCTAGAACGCATGCTGTAACGCATCCGGAATTATTTAAGCAGATTCTGGAAACCGGGGAGTCTGACGCAGATCCAATCAAGTTGTTTAGGATAGGAACGGAAGCTTTGGATAAGATACCGGATAATCTAACTATTCGCGGAGAAATAGCGCTTTTAACTGCAAACTATGCTGGCAGGATAAATACACTACCAGGAGTAGAGCTATGTTGGTTAGAAGCTTTTAGATCAGATAGTTCTGTAGTTAATTATCTGCGTATTCGTTTTCTTACCAGGGTTTGGAAGGATTATGCCAAGCAAGTTGAAGATATTATTGAGAGTGAATATGCCAAGACATTATCCCGCAGCAAAAGTATAGATACGTATAATAGGGAATACATACTGAACGAAAATGCGTTATATAAAAATGATTATTGTACATTGCTTTTCTGGGAAAAGAAATTTGACGAAGTTTTTAACCTTGGGCTTTGTGAAAAACAGATGTTAGGATGGTCTAGTACCTTTATGAAGCAGGGGCTGGCTATGTTTATGCTGATTCTTTACGAAAGTGAAAAATACCAAAGCGGACTTCAGAGTATGGCTAGGTTAGCAGTGTCAGGATGTAAGCTTAATGCTGATGATTACTACAAAGGAACATGTGATTTGGAACACAAGGACAGTTATTCTTTGTTTATGGAGCTCTTTACTAACTTGAAGATGGAATTAGATGTCTCTGAAGATGATAAAATAAAGTGGCTTGATAAGATAGGAAAAATTATTGAAAAGCGAGTTGTTGCGATAATGGAGGCTGAAAGACGTAACTACTATGGGGAATGTGCATCATTTATTGCAGCTTTTGGTGAAGTAATTGAGTCAAGAGGGCAAAAAGAAGCAAAGCAGTCGCTTATGATGAGTTATAAAGCAAAGTATCCGAGAAGAAGGTCATTTATTCAGGCTTTGAAGAACTATGGGTTTAGAGCATAAATATGGTTTTTCAGCAGGAATAGCGTTGTTGGTTAGAAATAATCTGTTTTATAATAGGAATACGAGGGGAAAATCCACTGATGATTATTGTTGAAGAAGAAATAAAAATTGAACAGATGCCAGTTTTGGAAGACAAAATGTATTTCAATGAAGATGAAATGGTAAAGGCGGTAGCAGATGTTGATAAAGGGATACTTGCATTAAATGCAGAACTGCATTCAGATTTGGAACAGATGCTTTTGGAGAATGGATCAGATCAGAAGTCGTTATATGGATTCAATATATATTTCGATGGTGAAATTGAGTATGATTCTATGATTAACCCACCAAGAAACAGAGAGGCAGGATTCCCGCGTGTAGGGAGAGATGTTGCAGATCCGGTTGCAAGAGAAAAAATAAAGGAGCTAGTTGAAAAATGGATAAAGATTTGAGAACTACGTGGTTTGAAATGCCGGTTAGCATGCAGATTTCTAATATAGGTAGTGAGGTTTCCAGAGCAATTAATTGGAAAAATAAAGGTAATGAAAAAAGGAAAATAGGCTTTTGTGAAAAGGCGATTGAGTTTTTGCAACTTTCTATTGAAGATCCTAAGAACAGACATAGGATTGGGGAGTTTTCGTTTTGTATTGAGGAATTGAAAGATTATTTCCTTGGAGAGAATATTTACAAAACAACCGATGAGATGCTTCACAAGTATTACGATGCCTTTATTTGAAGTATATAGTTTTGTATGAGTAATGATATTTAAAGTGATTAAGTAAAAATGTGTATCCTTTACTACACGAAAATGGTACAAATTTGGTACAAAAAAGAGGCGTGGTCGGCGAAGCCCCTTTCTCTGCGGTTTTGCGGGACTACTAAAAGTTCAATCCCGGTCGCCGGCATTTGATAGTGGTCGCAAACTCAGATATTATCTGGAGTTGCGACCTTCTTCTTTTTTATATATGGCGTACGGATATTTGCAGAGAAATATACAAGAAAGCTGATGCTATATCAAGGGCTTTATTACAGTTAATATAAGGAATTAGATAAGTGTTTTTGACGAAGATATTTGAATTTACCCTTGGGGCATAGTTTATCATTACGACAAGAGCTATATTAATGAAAATCATTGCTATCGGTGCGGTAACAGCAGGAGGAAAAACATCTGCAATCAATCAAATTGTTGGAAGGATTCCAAGGGCTGTAGCGCTACACTTTGATGAGTACTCTTTTGAAGGCGAGGTTGAGGATTTTGGTCTGTGGGTTAAAAATGGAGCCGATTACAATGTTTGGAATTTAAGCCCATTGAAGGATGATATAGAAAAAGTAATTGGTATCGGTAAATATGAGTATTTATTTTTGGACTACCCATTTGCGTACCAGAATAGCTTGATTAAAGATTATATTGACTGCGCTATTTTTATAGATACGCCTCTTGATATAGCTTTAGCCCGAAGAGTGTTACGTGACATGCAGGAAGCATCTGCAGATAAAATAAGGTATGAGATGGAACTTTATCTGAAACATTCCAGAGCCGCCTATACACAAATGCTAAAGGATATTAGAACAACTTCAGATTATGTGGTTGATGGCGCGCAAGAGCTTGAAACAGTTGTGGAACATATCATAAGAATAGTAGAAAAAGTTTAACAGGCTATTTTGAGGGAAAATAATGCAGATTGATGATTATATAGAATTGTACAAAAAAGGCGGCTATATCAAGGAAATGCGCAAGCATGTAGGGCATGCTCCTATAATGACCTGTGCCTGTGGAGTGATAATCGAGAATGACAAAGGAGAAATCCTGTTACAGAAGAGGCAGGACAATGGCTGCTGGGCTATAATCGGTGGTTCAATGGAGATGGGAGAAACATTTGAAGAAACCATCAGAAGGGAAACTGTGGAAGAATCCGGTCTTTCTTTAGGCAAACTGGAAGTGTTTCAGCTTTATTCTGGAAAAGACCGCATTATCCAGTACCCAAATGGAGATGTCTGCTTTGGACCGGGCATTGTGTTTATTACAAGGGAATATGAAGGGGATATCATCAATGACCCCGAAGAAGTGATGGAGCACAGATTTTTCAAGAAAACCGAACTACCGGATAACTTAAATGAATACGATAAGAAAATCATACTTGAGTGGGCGAATAGAGGTTAAGTGACTATAGTAAGCATTTTCTGAGGCTGTGATCAATTCCATTGTTCATAATCACTGGGTTGAGCAGAATGCACCTTCTTTCACAGCATACAAAGATAGGCTGGAAATTCTTTCAAGAGGAAATCTCCCACCTAAACAGACAATGGAAGGCTTTTTCTTAGGAGAGTCTGTTCCGGTCAATCGAAAACTGTCGGATATCTTTTTACAGCTCCATATAAGCGAGCGTTCAGGGAGAGGTATACCAAGAACAGTTGGAAAATACGGAAGAGATGCAATTGAGTTTAGAGATAACACTATTCTTGTAACTATACCATTTGATAGATTACAGCAAGATATGGGTACAAAGGCTGCAAGTAATACAGTAAACAGAAATGACCGAAGTTTTGACCGAAGTTTAGATAGATATGCTGTTGATAATTTGGCTTGACCACTGGTAGACAAGGAAATTTTTAACAGAATTCCAGTTCATCAAGAGAACTTCTAAGAAATACTTAGTAGTTCGACAAGTTGGAGAAATTGATTTTTACCGTAAACTCCTTCCAGGATATTTGTATAGAATGAGGATATGGATGAAGAAGAAAAAATAGGTTATAAAAACATAATAGTATAGGGAGTTGTGGGGAAATGGCATCATCAATGGTTCATTACATAGTTTCTCGGTTTGTGGCAAGAGAACTCGGAGTAGGAGATTTAAATATGTTCCTTGTAGGATCCGTTCTTGCACCTGATACTGGGAATAAAGAAGATGGAAGTTACTGTAAATTACATTACATGGATATTCGTGAAGAAATAGCTCGGAAAGGTTTTAATTGGAGAACATTCATTGACGAGCATGCCGATAAGATGCATGAGGATTATTACAAAGGATATTGCTGTCATCACTAGATCATTATGGTAAACAAAGTTTTAAGGGAAAATCTGTGGTTGCAAAAGTCTGTGAAAGGTATTTGATGCTTAATGCAATACATGTATCAGGCAACGAATTGGGTAGTAATGGAACTACCCAATCGGTGAACGAGAAGAAATTAGTTGTCAGAAACAGAGTTTCAGTTCTTGGTAGAAGGAAACGAGTATGATCATATAATACGAGGAAAATTCATTGGCTTTGGGAGGAATGGGGATATATGGCATCAAGTATTATACATTTGGCGGTTACAAATGAACTTACGAAAAGGCATACATTCAATGATGAGGGAAGGCTAAAGTTTGGGGCGATTCTTCCGGATGCAGGAAAAGGAAAGGCAAGCCATTTAAACAAATATGTATGGGGATTTAATCGAAAGGCATATGATTTTGAGCTTTTCAGGTCTAAGTATGGAGAACTGATGAAGACAGATGATCTCTATATAGGCTATTATCTGCATCTTGTTCAGGATATTTGCTATAGACATTTTGTTTTCGACAAATATAAGTGGAATCCCATGATACCGGGGAATGTGGAGAAGCTTCATAAGGATTATTCAATAATAAATTATTATGTTGTCACACAGTACGGACTTAGCAATGATATTGAAGTGCCTGATAAATTCGAAGATGAGCTGATAGCAAGCTTATGTACTTATGATATTGATGGACTAATGAAGTCGATGGCTGACTATTTTGTTCCAGTACCTGACGATGATATTTTCTTTTTTACAGAAGAGATGGCTGATGAGTACATAGCAGAGGCTGTGGAATTGTGCCTTAAGGAACTAAAGGCATTAGAAACAGGAGAAGGTTTGATTGATAGCTACGACAATGCATGGGACAATAAGACATATTCTTTGCTTGAAACGACCTTAAATACCAGAGATTTAGGCGGATATAGAATTGACGGAACAGAGCGTTACACCAAGTATGGCAGAATAATACGGAGTGATGTTGCAAATTATCCATCTGAGAAAGATATATCATTTTTAAAGAACTCTTCAACTACAACGATTATCGATACCAGATCTACAGAAGAAAAAGAAAGAAAGCCTCATGGACTTGCGAATATGGAAGGCTTTGAATATTATGATATTCCAATAGAAGAAGGTAGTGGAGTTCCGGAAAGTGTAGAAGCTGTCCCGGAGAGCTACTATCAGATCGCGCATGCAGCTAACATTGGTGAAGTGTTTAGGACAATAGCAAACGCAGATTCTTCGGTTATGTTTAATTGCACTGCGGGAAAAGATAGGTCAGGGGTAATATCTGCGCTTTTACTGTGGCTTTGTGGTGTTAGGAAAAGCGATATTGTTTATGACTATATGAGGACGAAAGAAAACAATAAGAAGCGCTTTGAGCAGATACAGCAGAATTTTCCGGATCTGGATATGAAGATTGTTATTCCAAATGAGAATAATATGATCAAGTTTATGGAGATGATAGAAGCTAATCATGGAACTGTTCAGAATTATTTCACGTCAATAGGAATTACGCCTGATATTCAGCAAAAGATTATAGAAAAACTATGTGAAGGATAAAGGGGATTTAATATATATGTCTAAGGTAATAATGACCTGCGGATTAATTTGTTGTGGGAAAAGCACATATGCCAAAAGGATTAAGAGCGAGAGCGGTGCAGTCATTCTCTCTATTGATGAGCTAACGCTCTCTATGTTCCCAGAGGGAGCTGGAGATATGCATGATACTTATGTAATGCGTGCAGAAAGGTACCTACTGGAATTATCTCTTCAGATTATGAATTCTGGAATAAATGTAATTCTTGACTGGGGACTTTGGAACAGAGCTACAAGGGATAGAATCAAAGAATTCTATGCTTCCCACGGAGATATAAAAGCAGAGCTGCATTATCTTAAGGTTTCACCTGAAGTATGGGAGGAAAGAATCAATAAAAGAAATGCATCGGGTGAAGCTGCGTATTATGTTGATGAAGGTTTGCTTAATAAGGTCAAATCATTATTCGAAGAGCCATCCGAAGATGAAGTAGATGTGCTAGTCGAGAGTTAACTACGAAGATGAGAAAGTCTAAGGTATATCTTTGGGATCTTAAGGAAGATATCGGCTATGTGGATGAAGTGGATGTAGCTATAGTAAAAATCTTGGGATAATGTGCTATTGGGGAGTTGGTATGAATATGATTAGTGTACACAGATTGACGCCTGATATGGCAGAGCAATATGTAGCATATTTTGATAATAGGGCATTTTCAGATGGTAGTGAGCAAAAAGGTTGTTATTGTGTTTGGCATCATTGGACTGAGCAGAAGGAAGCAGAAAGGAATGCACTTCCGGAAAATGAACGACCTTTCAGCAAAAGAAATTATGCATATGAATTGGTGAAGAATGGAAAGCTTAATGGGTTTGTTGCAATTTCTGATGGAGAGATTGTTGGCTTCTGCAATGCTGATTTAAAAGAAAACTACTTTAGACACAGTAGAGATAATGATCCTGAAAGCTGGGAGGGAATAGATTCAGATTCCAAGGTGTTAGCTATAGTATGCTATATCGTGGCTCCTGATATGAGGGGAATGGGAATAGCAGACTCACTATTGGAGTATGCCTGCGGTTATGCAGAAGAAAATGGCTTTGATTATATCGAAGGCTATCCATCTGATGGAGCATTTGATGCAAGAAATTGCGGTGGAACGGATTCAATGTATATTAAAAAAGGATTTCAAATTGGCCATTCCGGGAGCAGAATCATTGCAAGAAAAAAATTAGGAAACTAAGTAGAGGCTATTGTACTTTCTTTAACATTGGATAAGTGTTTTGACGAAGATAATTGACCTTGCCCTTAGGGCATAGTTTATCATTATGACGGAGCGACATATAAATGATACTTGTAACCGGAGCAAAAGGGTTTGTTGGCAGTAAATTAATGAAAATCTGCAAAGATGTGGTGGCCGCACCATCACTTAGAAATGCATCTTTGGATCAGATCAAGAGAATTGTTAGTGAGAGCGGTGCAGATACTATTGTGAATACTGCAGCTATTTCAGATATTGGGGAATGCCAGGAAAATCCGGAGGCATCATATATTGCAAATGTTCAGCTGCCGGTGTTTCTTGCTAAAGCATGCGAAGGGAGAAAACTTATCTGCTTCAGCTCTGATCAGGTATATGGCGGACTTGAAGACAATGGGCCTTATACAGAAGAAAATGTTAATCCGTCAAACATCTATGCAAAGCATAAACTTGAAATGGAACAGAGGGTGCTTGATATCTGCCCCGATGCAGTTATGCTTCGTGCTGAATGGATGTATGACTATTATGTAAAAAAATCCAATTACTATATGAACATTGTAAATGCTAAGGATGCGGTTGCGTTTAGTTCTCGGCAATATAGAGGCATCACTTACGTAAAAGAAGTCGCTGAAAACATGGAAAACGTAATATTATTGCCGGGCGGAATTTATAATTTTGGCAGTGAAACTACAAAATCCATGTATGAGGTAACAAGTCAGTTTATAAAAGAACTTGGCTTAGATATTCGGATAGAAGATGCACCTGCAAGGCACAATTTGTGGATGGACTGCAGTAAAGCAAAGAGACATGGTGTCATTTTTAGTGATGTTTCTAAAGCTTTAATGAAATGCGCAAAAGACAATGGATTTGAAATTAAGAATAATTCGGGAAAAGAGTGATTTTGCAGCGGACTTATAATTTCGAGTAATGGGAGGAACTATGCTACCAACAAGAAGGGAAGCAGAAAGACTTTTAGAGGAAGCAGTGAAGTATAATCCTGGACCATGGGGGAATCACAGCCGTGTTGCTGCGCATTGTGCAGAGAAGATTGCTTTAGGTTGTGAGGGGATGAATCCGGAGAAAGCCTATATTTTAGGACTTCTTCATGATATTGGAAGAAAGTTTGGAGTAAGCTATTTGAAACATGTTTATGATGGATATTCATACATGATGTCCTTGGGATATGATGAAGTTGCCAGAGTGTGCCTCACACATTCCTTCAACAACATGAGAGTTGATGAGTATGTTGGTAAGGTTGATACCTCAGATGAGGAGTATGAGCTGATTCAGACTGAGTTGGGGAAACTTTCAGCTGATGATTATGACAGACTGATCCAACTTTGTGATGCATTGGCCGGAAGTAAAGGTGTGATGAACATCGAAGAACGCATGAATGATGTCAAAAGCCGCCATGGAAATTATCCTCAGGCAAAATGGGATTCCAATATGCGTCTGAAAGCATATTTTGAAGAGAAAGCATCCAAAGATATATATGATTTGGTAGAAAAAGACAGTTATACGCTGGACTAATGGAGACTGATGGGGGAGACAAGAAATGCTATTTAAATTCTGTGCAGAATGTGGACATGAGTTTCAAGATATAAAATGCGGTGATGATGACTGTAAGATTTGTCCTTCCTGCAAGCGGATATATGGAAGAAATCCAATCCCTACTTATAGACGACAGCATTCGACAGTCATCTAATCTAAAAAGCCATTTAGCAGAATAAATTACTGTTGAGTGGCTCTTTTTCTGTTATAGTAAAAATATGTTTTTGTTGGAGGGTGTTCGATGAAGCTTATTGTTATAGATGTACAAAAAGGAATCACCGATGAAAGACTATATGATTTTGACGGATTCATAAGGAATGTGACAAATATCATTGATGCTGCAAGGAAGAATAATGTTGAGGTTATTTATGTTCAGCATGATGATGGCCCTGGAACTGGCTTTTCTTTTGGTGACAAGGATTTTGAGATAGCTGATCAGGTGGCTCCAAAGGAAAATGAGAAGATTTTCATAAAGACGATAAACAGCTGCTTTGGTAATAATGATCTTGCAAATTATCTCAGAGAATCCAAAGAAAAAGATTTGATGATAGTCGGATTGCAGACGAACTTTTGCATTGATGCCTCTGTGAAATCGGCTTTTGAAAGAGGATACAAGGTAATAGTTCCGAAAGGCACCAATTCTACTTTCGACAATGATTACATGGATAGAGAAACTACTTGCAAGTATTACAACGATATGATGTGGCCGGAAAGATTTGCAAGCTGCATTTCTGTTGATGATGCAATTAAGATGATAGAGGATTTGCGATGAAGCTGGATAACATAGAATGGCTCTTTTTTGATGTTGGCTCAACTTTGGTAAGCGAGGAAAAGCCATTTTTACATAGACTACACGAAATTGCTGATGCTGTTAATGAACCTTTTGATGCGATACAGAATAAGGTTACTCAGCTTTATAAGGAAAAGAAAAAGGGAGAACGAGTACTGATTCAGGAATATGGAATAGAAAGACCTCGCTGGAGAAGTGAAGATGAGGAATTGTTTCCGGAGTCATATAAGTGCCTTGAGCGATTGAGTAAGAAATATGAAATTGGAGTCATTGCAAATCAGATCCCGGGAACAGCAGCCAGATTGGAAAAGCATGGTGTTTTAAAGTTTATAGATATTGTCATTGCTTCTGCAGAAGAAGGATTAGAGAAGCCGGACAGGAGAATATTTGAACTTGCTTTATCAAGAGCTAGTTGTAAGCCTGAGAATGCTGTCATGATCGGAGATAGGGTTGATAATGACATAATACCTGCTAAGAAAATAGGTATGAAGACTGTTCGTGTGAAGCAAGGGATGTGGAAATACTGGGATGCTCTTGGCGAAGAGGAACAGGCAGATTTTGAGGTGGATGATCTGAACGCGGTAATAGAGCTGTTTGGTTCGTTATGAAATCTAAATGGATTCTGCAATGAAGGATTATTTTTGGTTAATAAGCTGGTTGACAACTATAATTTGCTATGTGGATTGCTTTTGGTTATCGTAATTGTTTGGAACTTTCAAAGAAGATACTGTTGGAAGAATGATTCAGGCAGTTGAATGGGGAATTCTGAGGCGTCATAAAAGTTCAATCACGGTCGCAGGTATTAAATGTGTGTGGCTTCAAACTTAGAATTTATCTAGATTTGAAGCTTTTTGTTTTACTAACGATTTAAGATGATATTTAATTATTGCGGAGATGTTCTCAAATACAGCTATTTTGTGGGAGATGCTCAATGGTTATGCTAAGATATGTAGGTATTTTCCAAAGCATAATTATATATGGGAGGATTGTAGATGCGGGATTATAGTGAGCAGCATAAAAAAGCATGGGAATATGATGCCTATGACTTTTGGGTTAAGACAAGCGGAACACCACAAGAAAGAGCACAGAAGGACATATCGGATCCAATAGGAATGCTCAAAAAATATGCCGTATATTTTGATTCTTTTGAAGGTATTAAGGTGGCAAATATCTGTGGCTCTTGTGGGAAGAAAGCTATTCCACTTGCTCTTCTTGGGGCAGATGTCACTGTTTTTGACATTTCTGAAGATAACAAAAAGTATGCTATGGAAGTAGCTGCTGCTGCAAATACTGAGATTACTTTTGAAGTTGGGGATGTGCTTGAAATAGACCTTGGTAGGTATGCTGAATACTTTGATGTAGTTTTTATGGAGGGAGGAATACTTCACTATTTTCACGATATTGATGAGTTTATGAAAATGATGAATGCTATTCTTAAGCCAGGCGGAAAGATAATCTGCAGTGACTTCCACCCTTTTACCAAAATATTTGATAGTTTAAAGCTGGAACAGCCTACGGGGAGCTATTTCTCTACTGATATATTTGAAGGTGAAATGGCACATGCCAGATTTTACGATGAAGAAATAAGAAAAAGCATCCCCAAATGCAGTTATAGAAAATACACGATAAGCGAAATTATAAATTCTATGCTAAGAAATGGATTTTCTATAAAACAGTTTGATGAGCACCCTTCCTGGGAAGATGAAAGGCTGCCAGGTGAGTTTACGGCGATTGGAATTAAGTGTTGCTAAAAATGGACATGGATATGGAAGAATTATCAGCTGATAATTCTTAATGATTCCCGGAATCCCCCAAAATGCAGAAATAACTGGAAGAGAGTAAATAAACAAGAATGGACAACGTTTTTGATCAGGTAGAAAAGAATATAGATAACCTTGTAATAAACAATGCGGATTGGACAGCGTCTGCTACCAAGGAGGCACTAGATTCCGCAAGGAAAGGCAATTTAGTACTAAATTTTTATGATAAGAGAGTACCGGATGAATGGCTTTCCAACATAAGAGGTAAAAAAGTGTTATGTCTTGCAGGTGCAGGTGGTTTACAGGCACCGCTTCTTGCCTGCGCAGGTGCTGATGTTACGGTGGTTGATATTTCCGATAAAATGTTAGATAAGGATAGAGAACTGGCAAAATCAGAAAATCTTTCTATAGAAATTGTAAAAGGAAATATGTGCGATCTTTCACAGTTTTCAAATGATACATTTGACATGGTAATCAATCCGCCTTCTCTAATGTATGTGCCAAACTTAGATGTTGTTTTTGATGAAGTCTACAGAGTCACAAAATCAGGTGGTGAGTTTATTATCATGGCTCCAAATCCAATTAACTATTTGTGTGATTGGGTTGATACTGAAGATGGTGGCTATTATAAAGCTGTTCATAAAATGCCATGGTGTTCTAAAGATTATGATGATTCAGATTGGATTGAATATGGTCACACCATGGAAGAATACTTGGGAGGGTTGCTTAAGAGTGGTTTTGTAATTAACGGCTATAAGGAATGCCAGCGTGAAGACATTACAGAGCTAATGTTTATGGTAAAAGCTAGGAAGTGATTGCCTCATAAAGAAGAGTTGAAGGAATTGCTTGATGCAGAGGAATAGAGGTATATGAATAAGATTAGTGTACACAGATTGACGCCTGATATGGCAGAGCAATATGTAGCATATTTTGAAAATAGAGCGTTTTCAGATGGCAACGAGCAAAGAGGTTGCTATTGTGTTTGGCATCATTGGACAGAGCATAAGGAAGCCGAAAGAAGTGCGCTTCCAGAAAATGAACGACCTTTCTGCAAAAGAAACTATGCATATGAATTGGTCAAAAATGGGAAATTAAATGGATTTGTGGCAGTTTCTGAAGGAGAGATCGTTGGTTTCTGCAATGCGGATTTAAAAGAAAACTACTTCAGACATAGCAGGGATAATGATCCTGAAAGCTGGAAGGGGATAGATTCGGAGTCCAAGGTGTTAGCTATAGTATGCTACATCGTTGCCCCTGACATGAGAGGAAAGGGAATAGCAGACTCATTATTGGAATACGCGTGTGATTATGCCAAAGAAAATGGTTTTGATTATATTGAAGGATATCCGTCTGATGGAGTGTTTGATGCAAGGAATTGTGGTGGGACAGATTCAATGTATATTAAGAGAGAATTTCAAATCATACATACTGGAAGCCGAATCATTGCAAGAAAAAGATTATGTATTATATGAAAATGAGGAAATAGACAAAGTTGTCTAATCGAAAAAAACGGCATTTTCTCGCTTTATGTCGTGTACTGATCAGGCAACTTTTTATATTCTGTGAGTGAGAGGAGGAACACATGGATTCACAGAAGATAGGAACATTCTTACGCGAACTTCGTAAGGAAAAAAACTTAACACAGGAGCAACTTGCTGAAATATTAGGAGTATCAGGGAGAACTGTATCAAGATGGGAGACAGGATCAAATATGCCTGATCTTGCTATAATGATAGAACTCGCTGATTACTATGATATTGACATTAAAGAGCTCCTTAATGGAGAAAGGAAAAGCGAGATGGATAAAGAATTAAAAGAAACATTGAAAACGGTAGCTGATTACACTGATATTCAGAAACAGGAAGCGGTAAAAGCTAGCAGTTATGGCTTTATTACAGTTTTCATGGTATGTGCAGCTACAATTTTGGTTCAATTGGTAACGTATGCTGACATGAGACTGGTAATTGGAGAAACTGCAGCTATATTAGCCGGAGGCATTATATATCTGACGCTTGTTGTCAGAGCAGGTGCATGGAACGGCTCAAAGAAGGAGTCGGAGGTCATAAGTAGGGATCTTCTTGTCAGTGTAGTTACTTCATTGGTGTTTACAGTACCCTTTTTCTTTATAGCGCTTAGATATTCTGTAAGAAATGAATTTCAGCTCTCCATTGCTTTCTTTGGTATCATTTTTATTATATCTTTTGTTGTACTTAGGGCTTTAGCGGCTATTTCATCCAGGCACAGAAAATGATGTATTGTCGTATGAGAGCGGAGGTGCATTATGACATTTGACGATGAAAAAGATTATATCATGCGCATCATTAAGGAAATGGTAAGGGTACTTTTTTCATTGATGCTAGGTAAAAAGTATGTTGCAGTAGAGATGGAGCGTGATAATGGCTATGAAGTTTCCGGGAGAAAACTTGCTGAGCTTCTTGAAATGATAGATCGCGGAGAGATAAATAAAGCTGAAAATCTCCTTTTGGAATCTCTTGATTATTCTGATAAGAAAAGCATTGCTGCTGCGGCAATGTTCTATCAATATTTATCTGAGAAGGGAGAAGAGTTCCTTATAGAGCATGATTTCTCCTGGGAAGAAGTGCTTGATGGAATAAGCCGCTTAATACGACAGGCAGGCTATGCTGATGTTATCGATATTGTAGAAGGTACTGTTATTACTTGAAATGCTTTGTAATTAGGAAAAACAAATAAAAGTGGTATAACTATATTTACATTTTATTCAGTATTCAAGTGGACCATCAACAAACGAAAGTGGGTCAGAATTTGGACCAAAAAAGAAGGGGAGACTTAATTATGAAAAAGTGTTGACCTTGCCCTTGGGGCAGCCCTTACCATTAAGTAATCACAGGATGAAGTACGTACGAATCAGCTGTATTACTTAGTTTCTAAAAATGCATTTACCTAAAAAGGAGGGCATCAGTATGAAGGAAAAAATGACATCGGGAGAAATTGCAAAGCAGGCAGGAGTATCAACAAAGGCGCTTCGTATATATGATGAAAAAGGGCTGCTTAAGCCTGTTGGGCATTCCGATGGCAATTACAAACTCTATGACAAAAGCTCACTGATAATTCTTGAAAAGATTATTGCGCTCAAGCATATAGGATTTAGTCTTGAAGAGATTAAGAGCAGTCTTGAGAATGATGAACAGAGTTCTATAAGAGAAATCCTCGAGAAACAGCTTGAAATGATGGATCAGAAAATATATGAACTTCAAAAGGCTGCAAAGTGCATAGAATCAGCGCTTGCAAGGTTTGATGAAAATCCTGACTGGGACGATATTGCAGACATTATAAGAAAAATGGAAATGAGTCAGGGGGCGGATGAGCGCAGATGGTATGCTGCGGATCATGCGGCAGACGGAATTGAGTGGTATGAAAAGATTTTTAATTCTTTATCATTTGAGGAAAATGATACTGTTCTTGACCTTGGTTGCAGCTACGGCCTTTTGTGGAGAAAGAACTGGGATCGTATTCCTAAGGGCTTCAATGTATTAGGTGTAGACATTCACGGAAATTGGGCTGATGATCTCTACAATTATCTGGAGGATAACCGCGAGACTCTTCCGGAAGGCTCTGATATTCAGATCTTTTTCAGTAATCTTGAAAAAGATGAGACGTGGGAAAAGATTAGAGAGAAGAAGTATTATAAGATTATTGCACATTATCTATTATCTTATCTGCATGATGATGCTTACTTTATACAAAATGTGGCGCAAGTGCTGGCACCAGGCGGTATGTTTTCTGTTAATCATTATGGGGAAGCAGTGAAGGAATACAATTTCTGGGAAAATTGTTTAACTGAAGCGGGTTTAGATATTTCTTTTGCCCTTAAAAAGAGACAAGAAAGAAGGCAGGCAGACGCAGAGTTTGAGGCGCTTTTATCAGAGAACTTCGATAGAGTAGAAAAGATAGCGCTTCCAGGGCCATTAGTATTCGATAGCACAGATGCTCTTTTTGACAGAGTGCAAATGAAATACCCAGAGGGCGGAAAATATCTTGAGGACAACAGGGATGCTATAGAAAAATACTTTGCAACTGTGTTGCTGAAAGATGGCCCTGTTACTGTAGATATGGATAGCACATTTTATCATTGTTATAAGAGTGAGGGTTAAGGATGGATAATATGCTCTTTCCGGAGAGGCTTGATAGAAACAAAGTATATGAATGTGGAATATTTTCGTTATATACAGATAAAGTTAAGCTTCCAAGTGGGTATATCATTGAAAAATATCACCAGATTCATCACCATCATGAGGGCGTTTCAATAGTTGTCTTTAATGATAAAGATGAGATATTGATGATCAGAGAAATGCGATATACTGTGGGACATCTGGAGTGGGAAATTCCTGCGGGCGGAGTAGAAAACGGAGAGTCAATAGAAGAAGCTGCCAGAAGAGAGGTTATGGAAGAAACCGGATGCACAGTAAAAGACCTTAAGTTCTTGTGCTCTCAGAATCCGTCAAATGGTATGTCAGATCAGGTGATGCATGTTTTCGGTGCTAAGGTGGATTCTGAAGGACGGATCAATGATACTGATGAAGTAGCAGATAAAGTGTGGATGCCAATTGCAGAGGTGAAAGAGCTTCTTAGAAACAACCAGACAAAGGATGGCATTGCTATTTTGGCAATCCTTTTTGCATTACAGTTTTATGAGTATTGACCTTGCACTAAGGGCATGCTTTATCCTTATAGGTGAAAAAAATATGCAAAGGGGAAGCTATGAACAGAAAAGATATATTAGGGAATGAAATTAAGTCTGAGTGCGTAGGATGCGCAATTGTGCGTGGCGAGGTGAAACTTCCTGGGGGAATAATTTATGATGGGGAGTCGATTATTCTTGCCGCAGATCCTGAGATTCCAATTCCCGGGTTTCTAATAATTACATGTAAAAGACATATTCAGTCTTTTGCGGAATTAACTGCAGACGAGAGAGATGAGATAGGAAATACAATAGCAATTACAGAAAGAGCTATAAAGGATCTGAAAATTGCCGAAACTGTTACATTGGTTCAGGAAGAACGCTCCAAGCACTTTCATATATGGATTTTTCCAAATCAGGAGTGGATGCTGGAAAAATTCGGATATGGTTTGCAGTATCTGCGTGATATCAATGCTTTTGCCAAAGATAATGCTTCTGATGCGGATGTTGAAATCGTGATAAGGACTGCCGAAGAAATCAAGAAATACATAGAAAGTGCAAACTAATATGACTAAAATTGTTCCAATAGAAGAGCTAATAATACAAGAAGTGGCGGCAAGAGAACTGCCAAAGGATATTCAAGAAGGAGTGCAAGTCTACTGGAATGAACTTACAGCAAAGTACCCGGGGATGTTTAATGGGGCGTTATATTCTGTAATCAATATGGAAAATGATGACGGCACAGTCACGATAACCTGTGAGCCCTCTGATTATGCCCATTACAAATACAGTGAGATCATGGATCTTGGAGAGTATGCATGTAGAAGTATGTATGCCGGTTGCATATTAGTTTCATCTGACAAAAAGCTGTTTGTTTCATTAAATGGAGTAGGTTCAGAGTTTGTAGGAAAGATTCAGGGGATAGGTGGAGTTATGGACCCTTCTGACAGGATTATTGGTGGTGCCACACGCAAGGATGGCAGTACAGAGACTAATAAGCTATCACCCTTAGTAACAGCATTTCGAGAGCTTGAAGAAGAGGTAGGAAAAGAAATCAGGAATAGCGTTACTGATATAGGCAAATCATATCTTGTTACTAATGACAATAAGTATGGCTTTCCTTTTGTGTTTTATTCAAGCCTTGATTCAGAAAACATTCTACATGCCTTTGATTCTTTTAAGAAGGAGACCGGCAGTAATGAGGTTGATAGGCTGATCTATTTTGGAAAAGATGATACGGCTGAACTTGAGAAATATGAATCCGGACAAGATATTGGTGTAGTGGATCTTTTGAAAATCATTATGGGGAATTGTAAAAAAAGAAACTGAATATTACTTGTCTTTATCTCTATATAATAGGCAAATAAAGACAAATAATGATTTTGCTATGCATATTTGGAACTTATTTTATATGCTGTAAAAGTGGTACAAACTTGGTACAAAAGAAAGGCAAGGCCGGCGAAGCCCCTTTCTCTGCGGGTTTTTGGGACTATTAAAAGTTCGATCCCGGTCGCCGGCAGTAAAGAGAAGCAGTGATGCTTCTCTTTTTTTTGCTGTATCATTAAGGTATAATATAGCTAACGATTGAAGCTATAAATGAGGTGCAAGCTTTTATGAGTGATATAAAAGAAAAAAATGAATTGGATTATACATGTGGAATTTCTGATGATGAACTAACTCAGAGATTTATTGAGTCCATTCGCATTGATGAAGAAATTAGAAAGATAAAAGGACTTCCTACATCAGGCTATGATGCTGATTTAAAGAAGGCATATTTACTTTATCCGGATGGGAGGAAAGAATATGTCTGAGGAGAAGGCAAAGAAGAAGCAGCTGGATGAGGTGCTGACGCTGGATAGATAAGGTTCTGATCTATGATCTGGAGCATATCGAGATCAGGTAGAAGTTTCCAGATGAAGTGATAAAGTTCATAGAGGGATAGGCGGCGGAGCCGGTTGGAGCGATCTGATCGGCTTCTTTTTTTGCTTGAAAAATCCTGAGATTAAAATATACTACTAGTTATACAAATAAGATAACGATTGATCAGAGAACAGGGAAGAAATCATGGTCAAAAATAATATCGAATTAGATGTGAAAGTTAAGTGCATAGAGCAGGGAAAGACTCAGGCGCAGGTGGCGAAAGAGATTGATACCACCAGGGCCTATGTAAACCGGGTTATCAAGCGAAACGAGAGCGTAGTCAATAATACCTTCGTCAAGATGATGGAGGCATTGGGGTTTGACATTGAACTGCATTATGTGAAGAGGGAAGAGTAAGTGGAAATACGGGATAAACGAATAGATGATGGAACAGCATTTGATTGGGGAAGAACATCTGAGGAATATGCCAGGTACAGAGATATCTATCCGGATGAGTTTTATAAGAAGATTGCGGACAGGGGGCTTTGCATAAATGGGCAGAAAGTCCTAGACCTGGGAACCGGTACAGGCGTTCTGCCGCGCAATATGTACAAATATGGGGCGGAATGGTTCGGGACCGATATTTCTCCGGAGCAGATTGAGCAGGCAAAGATACTGGCTTCCGCTTCAAATATGAGGATAGGCTTTCAGGCTGTTCCAACAGAACAACTGGATTTTACGGGAGAGACCTTTGATGTAATCACAGCTTGTCAGTGCTTCTGGTACTTTGATCATGAGAAGGTAATCCCCAAACTGGCTGATCTTTTGAAAACTGATGGAAAGTTGCTCATCCTGTATATGGCATGGCTGCCATATGAAGATAAAATCGCAGGCGCAAGCGAAGAACTTGTGCTTAAGTACAGTCCTAAATGGTCAGGTGCCGGGGAAACAAGACATCCGATTTGGATTCCGGATATTGCCTATGACTATTTTGAATTAGAAGATCATGAGGAATATGATCTGATGGTGCCATTTACAAAAGAATCCTGGCACGGGAGAATGAGAGCCTGCAGAGGTGTGGGAGCCTCATTGTCAGAGACAGAATTAGCCAGGTGGGATAAAGAACACAGGGAGCTGTTGGACAGGATCGCACCGGAACAGTTTGAAGTCCTGCACTATGCAGCTTCTGCAGTGCTGCGAAAGAGAGAAAAATAAGTGGAGATAGTTACAGCGAAAAAGGAGGATTTGGAAATCGTTCGTAAGATTACCAAATCCACAATCAAATCAATATATCCCCGATATTATCCAGCAGGAGCCGTGGAGTTCTTTCTGGCACATCATTCGGACGAACATATTGTGACGGATATCTCTTACAATAAGGTTTTTGTTTTATATGAGGGCGGAGAGTCGGTCGGTACAGTGACGATTAAGGACAATAGTATTAATCGTTTGTTTGTTCTTCCAGATTACCAGCATAAGGGATATGGGAAGGTCCTGCTTGATTTTGCGGAGAAGAAGATACTGGAATTGTATGAATGTGTTCAGATCGATGCATCATTTCCGGCAAAGCGGATTTATTTGAAACGCGGATATAAGGAAATAGAGTATAACATCATCAAAACGGATAACGGTGATTGTCTCTGCTATGATGATATGAGATTGGAGAAAAAGCATGGTTAGAGAAGCTGAACAAAGTGATCTGGATGCAATACTTGAACTGTATCTGTTCTTACATGAGGACAGTATCCCTGAAAAAGACGAGCATTTGAGAGATACATGGCTTCAGATAATACAGGATACGAATCACCATCTGATTGTGAACGAGGTGGATGGTAAGATTGTTTCATCTTGCGTGTGCGTGATCATCCCCAATCTGACAAGAAATATCCGCCCCTATGCTTTTATTGAAAACGTGGTGACACGTAAGGATTATCAGGGAAAAGGCTATGCCAGTGAATGTCTGGAGTTTGCCAGGGAGATTGCAGAAAAAGAGAACTGCTATAAGATGATGCTGCTGACAGGTTCAAAGAAGCCGGAGACTCTTCAGTTTTATGAAAAATGCGGATATAACAGTAGCGACAAGACAGCCTTTATACAGTGGCTGGGAATTGAGAAATAAAGCAGATGGCATCATTATTACAGTCAACATTAAATACGAGGGCATTGCCTATAGGAAATCTGCGTTATATACGAAGTAATTATCCAGGAAACCTTACAGATCAGGAAGTGAAGTGGCTTGTTCAAAATGATGATGGAACAAGTTTGTAAAGGATTTCTGCGAAGATGAGGCAACGAAGGAGTTTCCAGAGAGGCTGAAAGCGGCAGCGGCGTTATGGAAGTTAGTAAGAGAGTCGGATATGAAAAAAGAATATTCGCATGATCTGCTTGAAAAGTACAAGAATGATATAGGACAGGTAAGTTGCTGATGATATTGAGAGATTTCAAAAAGGAAGATGCGCAGATTATAGCCGGGTGGCTCCAATCAGAGGAAGAATTATACAAATGGTCTGCTGACAGGTTTAATAAGTATCCTCTTTCGGGAAATGACATAAATGAAAACTATGCACCTCAGCTTGAAACGAGGCGTTTCTATCCACTAACGGCAGTAGATGATAATGGCGATGTTTTAGGGCATTTCATCATACGGTATCCGCGAGTTGACGATGACAGTTCTGTTCGGTTTGGCTTTGTAATAGTCAATCCCGCTATAAGGGGAAAAGGGTACGGAAAAGAATTGCTTCAGCTTGGAATAGGATATGTAAAGGAACATCTCAGCGCCAAAAGGATTGATCTGGGTGTATTTGATAATAATGAGAGTGCAAGGTATTGTTATGAGGCGGTAGGGTTTACGGCGTATGCTACGAGAGAATGCGAGATGCCGATAGGAACCTGGAAATGTACGGATATGGAAATGTTCATAGAAAAATCGCTTGAAACAGAACGCTTGATCCTGCGTTGCTGGAACGAAAGCGATGCAGAGGATTTATATAAATATGCCAGTGATCCCGATGTGGGTCCTATTGCCGGATGGCCTGCTCATCAGAGTATTGAAGAGAGCCGGGATGTGATAAAGAATGTCTTTAACGGCAAAGAGGCCTATGCTGTTTGTCTGAAAGAGGATGGCAAGGCTATCGGAGCAATTGAACTGAAGCTGAACGATCATACCGATATGACTGACCGAGATGATGAATGCGAGATGGGATACTGGCTCGGAAAGCCGTTCTGGGGTCAGGGCATTATGCCGGAAGCGGTGAAGGAAATGCTGCGCCATGCTTTTGAGGACTTAGGTATGCAGAAGGTATGGATTGGATATTATGAAGGCAATGCCAAGTCCAAGCGAGTCCAGGAGAAATGCGGATTCAAGTATCAGTGGCGATCCGAAAATGTGGATGTGCCGCTGATGCACGAGAAGCGGACAGGCCATGTGAGCCTGATGACGAAGGAAGATTGGAAAACATCACACAGGACTCTGAAACGGGAACTTGGGATTGCGCGCTGCGGGCTGGCTTGCTGCTTATGCTCCGAGAATGTTACATGTAAAGGATGTAAACGCGATGGTTTTATGGAACTTTCATGGTGTAAGGATGCAGAATGGTGTGAAGTACGCAGATGCGGTATTGATAAAAACCTGAGTGGGTGCTATGAGTGCAACCCTGCGGAATGCCGTAAGGGTTTATATGCAGAAAAAATAAAGCCAAGGGCTTTTGCGGAATATGCCCGGAGGTATGGACTTGAAGAACTTCTTGATTGCTTGGAACGTAATGAACGAGCAGGCGTGGTCTATCATCGTGAAGGAATAACGGGTGACTACGATGATTTTGATGATTTAGAGGAACTGATTGATTTTATCAAGACCGGTAAAAAGATGTGCATAGATTTGAAGCCGATAGCACGAGAGGATATTGAAACAGTCTGGAAGATGCAGGTGGAAGCATTCTCGGATCTTTTGGAAAAATATCAGGATTATGATATGAGTCCCGCGGCTGAAGACATGGATAAAGTATTAGCAAGGTTTGAACAGCCGTGGACGACATATTTCTTCATTATGGCAAATAATGAGAAGGTAGGAGTGATCCGTGTTGTAGATAAGAAAGACGGGAGCAGAAAGCGGATCTCTCCTATTTGGATCATGCCTGAGTACCGAAATAAAGGATATGCGCAGCAGGCAATACTTGCGGCGGAGAAAAAATATGGATCAACCCATTGGTGTCTGGATACCATATTACAGGAAAAAGGCAATCTTCATTTGTATGAGAAACTTGGCTATCATCAGACAGGCAGAATTGATAGAGTTAACGATCATATGGATATAGTGTACTACGAAAAAGATTGAGGAAAGCGCATGGATGATACAATGAAAGTTGAGAAGGCTGATATCGAAGATATAGATTCCCTTGTTGAACTCAGGCTTGATTACCTAATAGAAGATAATGGTTCTATTGATAAAAATGATGCTGAGATAATTCGTGAGGCTTTGCCGGATTATGATGTATCAGCGAGAAAACTCCTTCCGACATAGTCGGTGGGGGGATGAATCGCTGACCCTCAGCGCTTTACTTTGCTGTATCGCCCGGTTTTTTCATATTTTCTTTTGTGGTCATCCGTGCGCTGGCTTTCTATATATTTTTT
>NZ_JNKH01000039.1:0-35203 GCF_000701985.1 Butyrivibrio sp. WCE2006
GAATCTTGAATGACAACGAAAGGGAACAAATTTGAGAGTACCACAATCAGGGCAGCCGTACATAGCGCCGCCATAAGCAGGATCCCCGCAATTGATCATCTTATCGATGTTTTCCATTTCGGTCTTGCGGGGATGAAGAGTATATTGAATTTCTTCATAATGATCGCGGAACAGATCTTGTAGAGTATTTCGTTTCATAAAATCATTATGAATGAGTTGAGGCAAAAAACAACCCCACCCCTCATGATTGAGGGGCAGGGGAGTTGAGGTGCCGTAGGCACTTTTTTATCGTATAGCAATCACTCAATCTGAGAATGAAAAAACTAGGAATTTACACAAAAAAACTTGATTAATTGGAGAGGAAATTCTGTTGGATTTCCTATATGATAAAAAGCGCTCCGCTATGGATGTGCACTCGCGCGCATGGTAATTGTTGCATAAATGCAACCGCGCTCGGCGCGAGCATGTTGCAAGCAACATGCTTTTTTATAGAATTTCAGACAAAATATAAAGTTTATTATTTCTTAACTTTAGATTTATTGATATGTTCAAAATAAGAATAATAAAATAAATATGTAGTAATAGGTTAAAAAGAGTATTGAGACAAAATGTTCCGGGATTCCTGAAGCTTTTTACATGTGATACTTAAGTCTTATTAAGCTGCATAATCTCCCTGAAATAAGGAGGCGCTATGGAAGAACTGTATCTGAATGCTGAAAATCTGCTTCGCTATATAGTCGAGTTTTCAACACTGTTATTGGAATTCTTTGGAATATGTATACTTGTGTACACGGCAATAAAGAGCTTCATCTTCTGGATCAGGAAGAAAGATTCCATAAGACTTGAGCTGGCCCAGGGAATTGCGCTGGCACTGGAATTTAAGCTGGGCGGAGAGGTTCTTAGAACCGTGGTTGTCCGCGAGTGGGCAGAGCTTGGCATCCTGGGAGCAATCATTGCCTTAAGAGCTACGCTTACGTTCCTTATTCATTGGGAAATCAAAAATGAAGAGAAAGCCCTTGAACCTAAAAAGTAATTATGTTTTCATGTGAGGGAGAATATGAGTGATTCCACAGGTTTTTCTGCTTATTTAAAAAGTGAACTGGAAAAATATAAAGGTGTCTATGTGCCGGTGAAAGCATCGCCATTGGAGAGCATTCTGTTTAATAAGGTATCAGTAAAAAAGCTCCATCCTAACCCAAATGATGAATTTTGCATAGATTCGGTAGGACCCAGCTACAGAATCATATCTGAGTACCAGAAAAAATTCAGGGAAGATATTGCGAGAAATGGTATTCTGGATACAGAACCTTTAATGGTTGAAAAGGTCAGACCGGATGGGTATATGATTCTTAACGGGCATCACAGATGGGCAGCGGCTATCATTGCAGGAATAGATAAAATGCCTGTCAATATAGTCAATCTTACCAAGCCTTCTGATATTATAAAAATGCTTGAGAAATCAGATCGCAATAAGCGGGTTACCTTTGACCTTGATGAGATAATTTTCGCAAGTGAAGAAGACAGATTTGAAGATATTCCTTCTTCGCTTGATACTTCAAAATTTCCAGAAAAGGTAAGGCTCGGCGTGCCTGCGCTATTCCACTTTTTCCATTCGAGGGGATATGATGTCTGGGTTTTTTCATCAAAATATTATTCCATGGACTATATAAAGAAGCTGTTTAAGAAATATTCTGTGGATGTTGATGGCATTGTAACCGGTACGGCGCGCAAACTGGACAATACTGGTGTCGTTGAAAAGAAAAAGACTGCTGATCAGCTTATTGCCAACAAATACAAGGAAACAATAAGCGTAGATAATGATTCTGTTCTTCGAACCTACAGCGGATCAAAAGAATTCGATCATTTTGACATACCTGAAAATGATGAAAGATGGTCTGCAAAAGTAATGAAAATTGTGGAGGAAGCGATTGCTAATGAGCAGCAATAAAACAGTGGGGAAAAAAGAGGATAAAATGCGGATTTCCTTTGATCTTGATGAGGTTCTTTTTGTATATCCGGAAACTCATAAGACCGAACCTCCGCTAAAGTTTCCTTTTAATAAAATATACAAGGAGCGGCTTAGATATGGAACTCCTGAGCTTATAAATAAGCTGCAGGAAATGGGATATGAGGTGTGGGTGTATACATCTTCATACCGGACGGAAAAATATATTAAAAATCTTTTCAAGCATTATGGAGTAAAGTTCGATGGTATTGTAAATGCAATGAGACACATAAAGGAAGTTCAAAGAGACAGTGCAACGACACTTCCGCAAAAGCTGCCCAGCATGTATCGGATATCGCTTCACATAGACGACGAGTCCATAGTGTGTTCCCTTGGCAGGCAGTACGGATACAGGGCATATCAGCTGACTGATCAGGACGATGAGTGGCAGGAAAAGATTATCAAAAGAGCTGAGGAAATCAGACATCTGAACGAATTGGAAGAACTTGAAAATGCTCCCCAATAAGTTTAAGTAAGTAGCTGTAATTGAAAACTTTAAAGTGATAAAGGATTTTTCGAAATATTCTGAAAAATCCTTTGTTTTTTGTGCTATTTCATATAAAATATTTTATGTGGCAAAACAAAATTTTGTTACATTGGATGTGCTTTTTACAGTGATTATGCGGAGGGGGCTATGGTTTACTGTGTTTAAGTACATGAGATTTCATGAAATCTTTGCCTTATGACTTTTTAAAATAAGGAAAAGAATTTTGTTATCTGCAAAAAAGAATGTATGGAGGATGAAAAATGCTGGAAGACATCTTAACGGGGAAAAAGAGTCTTTTTGAGACAGGAATGCAATCTGTTCTCAGAGGGCAGGAGAGCAGGCTGCGCAGGATTGTCATTCAAAATGGTAATCTTGTGACCAATGTAAGATCTGAGGAAAGTGGAATCTGCGCAAGAGTGTACTTAAATGGTGCATACGGATTCGCTTCCACGGCAGAGTATACTGCCGAAGCAGCTGCAAAGACTATAGCTGCTGCAACTAAAAATGCAAGATATCTTGATAAGTTCAACACTGAAAAGAAGAAGCCTTATCCTATTCTTGAACAGAAAACCATAGTTTCTCCAAGGATGATCATCGATTTTGAGCAGAAGAGACTTGTTGATCTCTGCAAGGAAATCGATGCTCATATTGAAAAGAAATATCCTGATCTTTTAAGCAGGGTTGTAGCTTACAGAGAAGATACTATGGAGAAGATTATAGTAACATCTGATGCTGCAGATGGTCATGTGGCGTATCCGAGAACAACTCTTTATGTAACATTGAATATGACCTCTAAGGATGGACAGCCTGTGGAGGTTTCGGATGCCGTTGGCGGATTTGGACATATTGAAGACAATTACAGTGATCTTGCGAAGATTTATGAAAAGATAGCGGCTTTGTATAAAGATCTTTGTGCTAAGGCTGAAGGTGTATACGCCAGTGCCGGGGTAAAAACTGTGATTCTCCATCCTGACGTTGCGGGAATGATAGCTCACGAGGCAATAGGACATACCGTTGAGGCAGACCTTGTTCAGGGAGGCTCAGTGGCAGGCCCTAACCTCAATAAGAAGGTTGCATCGGAGCTTATAAGTATCACTGATTTTGCGTCCACGGCATTTGGCGATAAGGCACCTCTTCCGGTTTATATTGATGATGAGGGAACAGAAGCAAGAGATGCTGTCCTTATTGAAAACGGAATATTAAAGGGCTTCATGCACGATCGTGAAAGCGCTGATTTTTACGGTGTCAGACCTTGCGGCAATTCAAGAGGCTATGCCTTTTCAGATGAACCGCTCATTAGAATGAGAAATACCTGCGTTCATCCGGGAAAAGATAAGCTTGAGGATATGATCGCATCTGTTGATGATGGATATTATCTTATCAACACCGGTAATGGCCAGGCGGATCTTACGGGCGAGTTCATGTTTGGAATCACCATGGGGTATGAGATCAAGAATGGCAAGCTTGGTAAGGCTATCCTTGATACTACTGTTTCAGGTGTTGCATTTGACATGCTAAATACAGTTGATATGGTATCTGATACTGTGACCTGGAATACATCAGGAACTTGTGGTAAAAAACAGGCAATGCCTGTATCAATGGGCGGCCCGGCAATTAAGTGCAAGATCATGATCGGAGGCAGATGATGGCTAATATTTTGGATATCGCAGAGAAAACATATGCTTATTTAAATGAAAAAGAAGGCCTTAAGGCGGATTTTACAATATCAGAAACAGAGACCAATGAGATTACGGTAAAGGATGGAAAGTTTACACTTTTCAGAACTCTCTTTGATAATGATGTTTCCATCAAAGTGATTAAGGACCATAAAAAGGGCATTGCCAGCATAAATAAGTGTTCGGAAGAACAGATAAAAAAGGCAGTTGATGATGCAATCGCTTCAGCCGAATCAGGGGATGCAGATGATTGTTTTGACATTGCTCCCGGCCTTGAACCTGAAAAGTTTAAGATGGGTGTTCTTGAACCTGATATTGACAAGCTCATGGAAAGAACACAGGAACTGTCAAATACAATTGCCGAAAAACATAAAAAGATAAGACTGATTGAGATGTTCGCAAAATATGTAAAGGGTCATTATGTTTACATGAATACAGGTGGAACAAAGGATGACTGTGACTTTGGTTACTATCTTATAATGCTTGAATTTGCAGGAACTGATGGAGAAAATACCACAGGAGTAGCGAGTACAGGTGTGATCTTTGACAGCCTTGATAAGGAGCTTATTACTCTTGGAAATATTGAAAAAGAGCTTACTGATGCAGAAAATTCATTAAATCCCATTAAGGTGTCAGAAAAGTTTGAAGGAGATATAATACTCACTCCCGGCTGCGTTTCACAGATGGTCAGCTACCTTTGTTACAATGCGGTTTTGGACCCTGCTATTATCAACAAGACAAGTGTGTGGCTCGATAAAGTAGGAGAGCAGGTTGCTTCACCTATGTTTACATTGAGTTCAAAGCCCTATGATGAGAGGATTATTCTTGGTGAAAGACATACCATAGATGGCTTTAGATCAGAGGACTACACGCTTATAGATAAGGGCGTATTAAAGTGCTTTGCAACATCTCTTTATGCGGCAAATAAATGCGGTGTTAACAGAGCGGCCAACAGTTCACAGGATCTTATTATTGAGGCAGGCGATACCTCTTTTGAAGATATGATAAAGGGTGTTAAAAAGGGACTCATTGTTGGATCGGTTTCCTGTGGAATGCCCGGTGCAAATGGCGAACTGGCAGGAGTTGCAAAGAACAGCTTCTATGTAGAAGACGGAGAGATTAAGGGTGCTGTAATTGAAACTATGATCAGTGCCAACCTCTTTGAGATGTTTAAGAACATCAAGGCGATTTCAAAAGAGCAGGTTTGTGATGGTGGTTCAGTAATTCCTTATATCGAAATGTCAGGAATTACAATATCCGGAGGAACTGAGTAAATTTTGAAAAGCTCCTATGCCTGAGATAAGGAACATCACTTTTTCCTGGTTACAAAGAGCAGGCGATTATTAGAGCCTAGTACCGTCCATGAACGCAGTGAGTGGGTAACGGTACTGGCATCCGAACGGACTATGTCAGATAATAAACTATCGTTATTAGAGGAGAGTAAATAAAAAGCTGTGAAATGCGGAATGTCTGTTCCTCATTTTCACAGCTTTTATAATAATTATTTTTCATGAACCAGCTCTGTTTACAGTACTAACATAAAGTGCTGATTTATGGCTTATAAACTATTTCTTCTTTCTATCAGCTTTGCTTACGACGGTTACCGGCTTTCTCTTGACGCCATTAATGCTGTCTTTAAGCTTTTTGATTTCTACCAGAATAGCCTTTTCGTCAAATGTAAAGAAGATACATGCTCCTATAAAGCAGGTTATCAGTGCGACAAATGCTGTTACTCTGTAGCTCATCTTTGTCTGAGATACAGTGATTGAGGTAAAGGTTACCATTGCGATAGCCTGACCCATTTTGAAAGCAAAAGTTCTTGCGGCAAAAAACATACCACTTCGGTCCTCGCCGGTCTGAAGTCTTGTAAGCTCAGCAACATCGGCTACGCAGGCCTGAGGGAGAATACCAAGGATTGCCATGGGAACAGCTGCTACAACAGCTATGATAAAGCCCCAGTAAAGGCCCTTCTGACACAGCCCTGCAATGGCAAATACGCAGCAGTATGAAAAGAAGCCGATGATGATCAGAGGCTTTTTACTGATCTTTTTGGCAAGAATATTAACCATAGGATATAGCATTACGCTGATCAGGGTCATTGTGGCAGTGAGAACGAAGGTCCAGGTGTCTTCAATTTCCATGAGCTGTGTCTCGTAAAAAGCAAGTCCTGTCTGAAAAAGTGTCAGTGCAAAGAAATATATAACATCACTGTATACAAAGTGTCTGAACTGTTTGTTTGAAAAAGTCTGAGCCAGTGACTTGAAGGGCTTGGTTTCACTTGGCGTTGAATCGATGTAATCACGTTCTTTTATATAGAAAGCAGGATAGAGCATTGCTATGCAGGCAATTGATGACATGAAAGCAACAGAATATCTTATGGAGTTTGTCTGACCTACAGTTCCTTTTAATGCATCTGCCACATTGGGGAGAAGGAATGAAATACTCTGGCCGAGAATAAATGTAAATGAAATGTAGGTTGATACATTGATTCGATGCTGCTGAGTATCTCCAAGCTCTGCAATCAGTGCATTGTAGGGAGTGCAAAACATAGTCATAAACAGATAGAAAACCATTAGTAATATGAAAAGAACAGTATCATTGACTATGATATTCTGTGTCTGCGGGAGAACAAACAGGCCTATGGTGCAAAGTGAAAACGGAACGGCCATGGCACGCATGAAAGGAATTCTTCTTCCGCCTTTATAATTACTTCTGTCAGACCATCCTGCTATAAGCGGATCGCTGACCGCATCAAAAATACGTCCCGCTGCAAGTACCAGTCCGAATAAAGTGAGACTGAATAGTATTGGGGTCTGGGTAATTCCGGATGCAAAAACTCCGGTGTTTGGATTCTGCTCACTGGGAGTGCCGGTATAGTAGTAGACCATCCAGTTAGAAACAATTCCGGATAGAAGACTCCAGCCAAACTGGCCAATCGCAAAAATCCATAAGAGCTTGTTTGTGATAGGTTTTAATTCTTTCATGGTAAAAAAGTCCTTTCAGTATTTATAGAAACCATTATACTATAAAACAGTATCCTATGAATGGTTCCGGAGGCATAAATTCAGTGTTCTATTAGTAGAATTAATTGATAAATTAATTGGTAAATATTCACATAGACAACTAAATAACGCTTATATAAAAACTAATTTACGATTTTTAAAAAAAGTTGAAAAAAGGTGTTGACTATTTCTGAGAATTTGTTATTATATAGAAGTTGTCGCTGACGGATACAGAACAGCGAAAGACAACTGAATGCGGAAGTGTCGGAATTGGCAGACGAGCAAGACTAAGGATCTTGTGATGGCTACATCGTGAGGGTTCAAGTCCCTTCTTCCGCACGAATAAAAAACGGATATGGCAGATTGCCATATCCGTTTTTTGTTCGTGCCGAGGAGCCCCTTGAACCCTGGGTTCAAGGTCTCCGCTTCGCTCCGGTCGGCGTTGCTCTACTGTGTTGCATTTATTTTGGTGTGTGATACAATCTTTTTGCGTACAATACAAGACTTTTAGGATGAGGTTTATGACATGAATAATGAAGCAACAAGCATAACTGAATTGAATAATTCCGGGAAAATGGCAGAAGCATATTTTGCCGGAGGTTGTTTTTGGTGCGTGACACCTATATATAAGATGTATGGTGTAGATAAGGTTATCTGCGGCTATGCAGGTGGTGATGAGGTTAATCCTACTTATGAGCAGGTTAAGCACCAGGAGACGGGTCACAGGGAGACCATAAAGCTGGTATATGATCCGGAGAAGGTTTCTTACGAGAGGCTTCTGGATATTTATTTTGCCAATGTGGATCCCTTTGATTCAGAGGGGCAGTTTATTGATAAGGGCTTTTCATATACCCTTGCAATTTTTTATAATTCTATTGAAGAAAAAGAAAAGGCTGAACTTAAGATTTCAGAGATAGAAAAAGGCTCAGATAAGAAGGTTCAGGTTGCTCTTATACCCTATAAAAACTTCTATGAGGCTGAGGAGTATCACCAGGATTATTATCTGAAAAATCCTGAAGCTTTTGAAAAAGAACTCATAGAATCAGGGAGAAAGAAAGCCTGATATTCAGAAGAGAGAAAATCAAAAAAATTAAAACAAGTAGTTTGGAAATGGTTAGTTATGAAAAAGTTAGGTTTAATGGGGAATCGTACAACACATGAGATTGTTTTGAACATGCTCATTGCGGCGGTGAGCCTTTTTATTAATGGATTTGGTGTATATCTCACGATTCAGGCCAACATAGGAGCAGGTCCGTGGGATGTACTGAATCTTGGCCTTGCGAAAACGCTGGGGATTTTATATGGAACAGCTTCCATAGCTGTTTCCTACGCGATTCTTGGAATAGATATTGCACTGAAGGAGCCTATAGGAATCGCTATGTTTATAGATGCTTTGGTTGTGGGAAAAGCGGTTGATTTCTTTAATAGCATTCAGGCTGTGAAAAAATGTGATTCTATAGCGAGCGGCATTCCGGTTATGATCTTAGGACTTATCATCATGGCGTATACTCAGTATACATATATGAGTGCATCACTTGGCTGTGGCCCAAGGGATACGCTTCTTGTGGCTCTTGCCAAGCGTGCCAAAAGGGTTCCGATTGGTCTTGTCAGTATTGCGCTTCTTGGAACAGCAACGCTTATTGGATGGCTTCTGGGAGGACCTGTTGGGATAGGAACTCTTATATGTGCTTTTGCCACAGGACCTATTATGCAAATGGCATTTAAGACGGTTCATTTTGATGCGACACACGTGCATCATCAGCATCTTGGTGAATCTGCGAAGGTTTTCATGCATAAAAAAGCTGCCTGAAGAATATTGCTTTCAGAGTGCTTACAGACACAGATGAGTATGTTGGAAGCAGTGCATGGATGGAGGAAAGCTTGATCCCTGGCAGGAGCCGGAATGGCAGAACCTTTAGTAAATAAATGTACAGGACAGGGGTTTATGAAACAATGGGTACATCCTATGACTGAGTAATAGATGTAAATTCAAGCGGTTTATGTTTTTCCCGGTATTGCCTTGGTGTCATGCCCTTAAAGCGCAAAAATATTTTCCCGAAGTAACTCTGTGAAGGGAATCCTACATATTCCGCGATGTGTGCCAGCGGCTCTTCGGAATATGTCAGAAGATTGGCAGCTCTGTCCGTTCTGACTATATTAACATAATCCTGAAACCGATTACCGGTCTCACGTGAGAAAATTCTGGATAGGTATGATTCGTTGATTCCGAGGGAATCAGCTATCGTACCTATTTTTATTTTGTTCATATAATTCTTGCTGACATAATCCCTGCATTTTTCCACATAACTGGATGTACGTATGTTGTTTTGTTTTGAGGCAACACGGTCTGTGAGGTCTGTTATGGCTTGATTGCGGCAGGATATCAGTGATGGTATGCTCTGGCAAGCATCCATCTTTTGCATATAGAAATCACTTATACGGTAGGCTTGAGCAGGAGTCAGGCCTCCTTCAATAGCGGCTCTGGTACACAGAGTTATGGACACTGCACATAATTTAGTCCAGTGTGAATATTCTTTTTTGGACATTCTTCCTATCTGGGTGTCCAGAGTCATGGTGTGCATAAGAGCGTCATCTGTCCTTCCTTCCCGAATACAGCTTAGAAGTGACTGTTCATCCATATAGGTATGGTGGTATGAGGTGTCTTCATCCGCAGATAAATCGAACAGAATCTGTTCATGTCTATTTGGCAATAGTAACGATTCCGGGAGGTTGTTAAGCGCAAGCAACTCAGAGTGATTATAACTTTTTCCACCGATAGTGCACGAGATTAGAGATATCAGATTAAGAAAATCTGTGAAGGCCATAACTTTCGGATCGTGCCCGATATGGGGATTTATGTGATGAAGACGATAATGTTTTCTAAGTTCACTACCGCTCAAGGGTCTTACACAAACAGGTCCCAATAGAAAACAAGTGTCTTTTTCCTTCAGACAGGCAAAAAACACGTTGTTGTCGTCAATTATGATTACCGGATAGGATTTGCCGCTTAGAATTGTTGCAATCCTGCTGCGTATTGTTCCATTATCCATAGATAGTTTTTCGCCGGTGAGTACATTCTCGGCTTTACCTTCCTCAATTACACATAGCTCAACTTTTGTTATTGCAGCTATATTCATAAGCATACTTTCAGTTTTGTTCATTTTCCCTCGTATATAAAAAATAATTTGGCATGATAAAATATGTAAAAATAATATCATAAAGGTAAGAAAAACGATATTTATTTTTGATTCAGACTGTATACTGAAAACTACAAATGGTGATTATCACATGAGGAGAAAATATGAGAGTAGATAATGTAAGAATAAACGGCATTAGAAATCCTATAGGCTATGCCTTTGATACGATCAGGCTTTCATTTCGCATATCCGGAGCAGAGAAGGAGATGTCTTCATCCGGCGGCATGGACAGGGCAAAGATCATAGTCAGCCGCGACGCAGCTTTTTCCATGGTTGTATATGAGAAAGAGGAAACGGAGCCAAATAGCGCCTGTATACTGCTGGATTTTGTGCCCACTCCAAGAACAAGATATTTTGTAAAAGTATGGGTAGCTATGAAAAAAGGAGACTCATGCGAGAGTGTTTCAAATTACTTCTTTGAAACCGGCAAGATGAATGAGGAATGGAAGGCCAAGTGGATTACTCATAGAGATGAAGATACTTTTCATCCTGTTTTCATCAAGAACTTTGAAACAGATAAGGCAAAGCGAATCTTAACGGCAAGACTCTATATCTCCGGCCTTGGGATGTATGAAGCATATATAAACGGAGACCGGGTGGGAGAAGAACTTCTTACACCGTATTATTCAGATTATCACAGGGAAGTTCAGTATCAGACCTATGACGTGACGAGGCTTATCGGTGAGCAAAACCGGATTGAAGTACTCATGGGTAACGGCTGGTATAAAGGTACTTTTGGCCTTGCGGGATCAAATGAAAACTGGGGAAGTAAATTCATGCTCTTGTCGGAGCTCCATGTAGTTTATGAGGATGGAACCGAAGATATCTGCGTGACGGATGACAGCTGGACATATAAAGGATCCGAAATAGAGGACAGTGATATCTATCATGGATATATCTACAACGGTTTGCTGTGGAAAGATAGTGAGAACTATGAAAAAGAGGCTCTGATAAGTAATTACAAAGGAAATGTGATCTCAAGAATAAGTCCACCCGTGCTGGAGCAGGAAATCATTGCATTGAAGGAAATTATTACAACTCCAAATAAAGAGACGGTATTGGACTTTGGGCAGAATTTTGCGGGATATGTTTCATTCTACTCAGAGCTGCCAAAAGGCGCTAAGGTGGTGCTTGAATGTGCGGAAATTCTGCAGGACGGCAATTTTTACCACGACAATTACAGGGCAGCTAAATCTAAGTTTACATATATATCTGATGGCAAGAGCGGCTGGGTGAGCCCCAAATTCACATGGTTCGGATTCAGATATATCAAGATTACGGGATGGGTTGGCGAGATCACAAAGGAGAACTTTGTCGGAAAAGCAATCTATACATCCATGGAGAGGACCGGCTTTGTGCAGACCGGTCATGACAAGGTTAATAGACTCATAAGTAATGTCCTTTGGGGACAAAAATCAAATTCTATCGATTTTCCTACAGATTGTCCTCAAAGAGATGAAAGACTTGGCTGGTGCGGAGATGCACAGGTATTTGCAAGGACTGCAAGCTACAACATGAGAACAGGAGCTTTTTACGACAAATTCATGCATGATCTCATGGAAGCACAGGAGCAATTGTCAGGGATAATGCCGGGAGTAATACCGGTTTTTGATAAAAACAGCGCCATATATTCAAGTGTCTGGGGGGACATTGCTACGATTCTCCCCACGGTTCTCTATGAGTATTTTGGAGACATATATGTGTTGAAAAAGCACTATCCTGCGATGAAGGCATGGGTGGACAGGATTACTGAGGATGACGCAAAGCGCGGCCAAAAATATCTGTTTGACTGGGGAGCACAGCTTGGTGACTGGCTGGCATTGGACGGAAGAACTGAGCAGAGTATGAGTGGAGGTACAGATGAATATTTTATAGGCTCCTGCTACTATGCTATGTCGGTGGAACTTTTGGCAAAAGCGGCAAAAGAACTGGGCTATGCATCTGATGAAGTATATTACTTAAACCTTCATGACCATATAAGAGAGGCGATTCTAAAGGAGTATTTTACCGATTCCGGCAGACTTTCTATAGATACGCAGACAGGATATGTAGTCTCACTATATACCGGTATCTACAAGGAAAAGCAGAGGGTTATAGATGGCCTTAAGAAGAGACTCTACAAAGACTGCTATAAGCTTAAATGTGGTTTTGTGGGAGCGCCTATATTATGCAGGGTTCTTGCAGACAATGATATGGTTGAAGAGGCGTACTATTTCCTTTTGCAGACCGGATATCCGGGGTGGCTGCATTGCATAGACCTTGGAGCAACGACCATATGGGAGAGGTGGAATTCTGTACTGGATGACGGTCATCTATCCGGAACAATGATGAATTCCCTTAACCATTATGCCTTTGGTTCGGTGGAGGAATTCCTATACAGAAATGTAGCAGGAATAAAGCCGATTAAACCCGGATTCAAAAAGGCAGCCATAGAGCCCGCTCCCAATATAGGACTGCGTTATATGGATTGCACATATCGCTCAGTTTATGGAGATTACAGAGTATTCTGGGAGATAAAACAAGATGGAATGCTTCACCTTAAAATAGAGATTCCTTTTGACTGCAGCGCAGCTGTTAAACTTCCTTTTGCTCCAAAGCAGGTTGAAGGGTATGAAAGTGAAACCTTTACGGCCGGGGTATATGAATTTGAATATCAGCCGGAGAGGGACTTACTGTGTAGATACAGTGAGGGGACACTTTTCAAGGATATGATGACAGATAAGGAGGCTATGGAAATAATCCATGAGGATTCGCCTCTCCTGGAATACTTCTTATCCCAGGAGGACTATAGATATGAGAGCCTGTCTACATTATCCAATATGTTTTATATGGGCTTTTCTGATGAGATGATCGGAAAATTGAAAAAAGATCTAATGAAATTGCGCACTATAGGAGGAAATGAAAATGTTAAATCTGACAACAAAGCATGATGATCCGGAAGGGAATTTAGGATGGGGAGAGAGAATTGCATACAGTTCCGGAGGTTTTGGGTTTAATCTGATAAACGGTATCATAGGATCTTTCCTGACAATTTATTTTACTTCCGCAGTGGGGTTAAATGCCGGAATTATAGCAACTATTCTGGCTGTTTCCAAGTTTTTTGACGGTATATCTGACCTGATAATGGGGCGCCTGGTGGACAGGACTGATACCAAAATGGGAAAAGCAAAAGTATGGCTCTTCAGGATGTGCATACCTTTTGCGATATCCACAATGCTGCTGTTTTTTGTTCCGCAGAACTGGCCGTCTCTTGCTCAGTATATCTATGTATTTCTGCTGTACAATATTGTTAATGCGGTATTCCTTACAGGTATGATCGTGCCGTTTTATTCCATGGTGGGGCTTGTAACCAATAATAAATATGAGAGAGGCCTTCTGGGTAATCTGCAGCAGATATTTCAGACGCTTGCAAATGTAGTGGTCAATTCGACTTTTGTTACTTTCCTTGGATGGTTTACATCAAGCACGGAAACCCTCTATACGCAGAGGGCATTTACAATGACTATGATCATCTACTGTTTAGTGATGGTTCTTGTGTCACTGTTCTGCGTTTTCAATACAAAAGAGAGAGTAAAGGGTGAAGTAAAACTGCAGGAAACAAAAGCAGAAAGCAGCAAATCTGATAAAACATCATTCATTGAGACAGTTAAAGCATTGCTTCAGAATAAATATTGGCTCCTGCTGACTCTCGGAAACTTTGTCGTGTTTACCATCATCATTTTTTATGCAATGGGCAATGTTTTCTATGCTCAGTATGTGCTGTATGACATGTCAAAATATGGATTATTATCCAACGCCATTTCGATATCTCAATTCGCAATAATGTTCGCCACACCGGTAATTATGAAGAAGATATCCAAGGAGAAAATCTATACATTTGGTATGCTGGTTATGGCGATAGGCTTTTTGGCAACAGCATTCTCCACAGTGCCCGTAATCCTTATTGCCGGAAATGTCCTCAAGGGGCTTGGAGTAGGCCTTTGCGGAGGAATGGCTCTTGGTATGGTAGCAGATACAGTTTCTTATGGAAAACTTAAGACAGGAATTGATACAATAGGTATGGGCAATGCAGGAATATCTGCTGCACAGAAGATCGGCCTTGGCCTGGGACAGGCTATTTTTGGATGGGTGCTGGCAGCAGCCGGATTTGATGGGGCCCTGGATGCTTTTGGACAAAGGCAGCCGGAGAGCGTATCTACAGCAATTAATTTCATGTACGGCTGGGTTCCGGCGCTTATGTCCGGAGCAATGTTTGTTCTTTTCCTTCTTTTCTATCGTTGTGAGAGAGACATAGAGAGGTTAAAGGAGCAGAATGCTTAAGCTGTTACAATTTAGACTCAAATGATGAGCATCATAATTGGAGAGAGTTTATGAACAGAGATTTTTTTTCTGCGGAAAAAGTAAATGGAAACATCACGGCAATAAGAAGTGCCTGCGGCGAAATAATGTATCTTATAGAGGGCGACAATAAAGCTGTTCTGATGGACACCAATCTGGGTGTAAAGGGACTTAGAAAGCTGGTGGATACTATCACTGACAAAGAGTATGAGGTTGTGATAACGCACGGGCATCTGGATCATGCCCTGGGAGTTCCGGAGTTTTCAGATAAAAATGTGTACATGAATCACAAAGATATTCCGCTATATCAGTCTATGCTCCCATTTGCCGAGAGGGACGGATATATTCATGCCAATCTGGGGGATGCCTTTGATGAGTATGGAATAACCAATAATGATTATGTTGAAGAGGTTCCGGAATTCGATTTTAAGGAGCTGCATGACGGTATGGTATTTGACCTTGGAGGCGTGACAGTAGAGATTTACGCCTATCCGGGTCATACGAAAGGCACAATGGTGCTTCTTATACCGGAGCTCGGAATTCTCATTACCGGGGATGCCTGTAATAAATCGACGTTTCTGTTTGATAGAATCTGCTCATCCGTAACTGAATACAGGCAGACCACAGTGAACCTGAGAGACAGGCTTTCAGGCAGATACGACAAGGTTTATATATGTCATCATGATATGGAAGTTGGAAAGGACATCTTGAACGAGATGATTGATGTCTGTGATGATATATTAGGTGGCAACACTATAGACAGACCGATGCCGTTTATGGGCGTGATGGGATATCTTGCTAAGGAAGCGGATGACCACTTTAACAGAATTGATGGGAAAAGCGCTAACCTGATCTATAACAAGGATAAGATATTATAGATTATTGAACGCTTTTACCTTTTTGCGTTCAAGAAGTCATAATGGTTTTTACTTCATAGGAGAGAGGTTTTTATGGAAAGAAAATATAAAGCATTAAGTTCGCCGATTACCGTTGGGAGAACTGTTTTCAGGAACAGAATGTTCTCGGCACCCATGGGCGGAACTGATATAACAAATGACGGATGTATTGGACCAAAATCAACAGCTTTTTATGAGCTGAGGGCAAGGGGAGGAGCTGCTGCTGTTACAGTGTCTGAGCTAATGGTACACCCGGCAACCGACGGCTCACATGCATATCACCTGGATGAAAGCATACTGAATTCTCTTGCTGCTGCTACATACACAGCAGATGCTATAAAAAGACACGGAGCAGTTCCTTCACTGGAGTTATCTCATTCCGGCATGTTTGCAGGAACTTACATGACTGATAAAGACAGGCAGCATTCACTTAGCCAATGGGGACCTTCAGATACTGTCAGAGCAGATGGTGTAAAAGTCAAGGCACTTACTAAGGATATGATCGAGGATATAGTAGCAGCCTACGGTCATGTGGCAGCTCTTGCGAAAAGGGCAGGATTCGAGATGCTTATGATCCATGGAGGCCACGGATGGCTTATAAATCAGTTTTTATCCCCAATGTTTAACCACAGGGATGATGAGTATGGCGGATCTTTGGATAACAGATGCCGCTTTGCAATAGAGGTTCTAAAAGAAGTAAGACACAGGGTAGGTGATTATTTTCCGATTGAATTCAGAATGAGTGGTTCAGAGCTTGTTCCCGAAGGATATGGAATAGAGGACGGAATAGAGATTGCAAAATTAGTAGAACCATATGTTGATATTATTCACGTATCTGCGGGAACCTATCAGAGAACCTTCGGCAATACCCATCCTTCTATGTTTACAGAACACGGATGTAATGTGGAACTTGCCGCAAGAATTAGAGAACATGTGAAAAAGCCTGTAGCAACAATTGGAGGACTGAATGATCCCGAGCAGATGGAAGAAATAATCTCATCGGGTAAGGCGGATATTGTCTACATGGCGAGAGCATTGCTGGCAGATCCCGAGCTTCCCAGAAAAGTGGTAGAGAACAGGGAGGCGGAGATTGTAAAGTGCCTTAGATGTTTCACCTGCATGGCAGAGAGAGCAGCTACTTCTACGAGAAGGTGTGCGGTGAATCCCCTCATAGGCCGCGAAATGGATGGGATAGAGGTTATGCCGTCTTCTGTGAAAAGGAAAGTAATAGTTGCCGGTGGAGGCCCGGGAGGGTTATATGCTGCATATACTGCGGCAAGAAGAGGGCATGATGTCACTCTGTATGAAAAAGAGAGCGAAGTTGGGGGAATACTTAGGAGCGAGCAGGGCATTACCTTTAAACATGAGATGTACGAGCTTTCTAATACATATAGATACCTTGCGGAGCAGGCAGGAGCTAAGATTATTACCGGAACCGGGGTCACAGAGGACTTGTTGGAAAAAGAGAAGCCCTATGCGCTAATAATAGCTACCGGTTCCAGCCCCATTGTTCCCCCGATCAAGGGAATTCATGGAGACAATGTAGTTTTGGTGAATAATTATTATAAGGAAAAAGATAAAGTTGCTGATGACGTTGTAGTTTTTGGCGGAGGACTCGCGGGATGTGAATGTGCAATTCACCTCGGAATGGAAGGGAAAAACGTTCACATAGTAGAGATGAAGGACCGACTTGCTCCGGATGCCAATGTCAGGCACAGACCATTACTGCTCGCTGAAATCGAGAAATATGTGACGGTTCACACGGGTGTGAAAGGGCTTGAAATAACTAAGTCAGGCATAATCTGCGAAAACAGGGAAGGAAAACAGGTGCTCATTCCCGGAGAGACTGTAATTTGTGCTCTTGGGCAAAGGCCGAGTATTGATCAGGTAGAGCAACTAAAAGACACAGCGCCCTTTGTCAGGGTAATCGGTGATGCCGGAAGGGTCTCAAATATTACTAATGCTGTTTACCAGGGTTACTATGCTGCACTGGATATTTAATTCTTTTAAGTTGGATTCTTTTTTGAAAAAGTATACTGCCTATTCTCAGAAATAAGACCACTTGAAACGTTGTCATAACATTTGTAAAATAATTTCTGACTGCAAAAAACAAGTGTACTGACATGTTATCGGAGGGTAGAAATGAGTGAAGTTTTAGAGAAAGTAGATAAAAACGGGTTAACAGAAGCAGAATATCTGAAAAATTATAATCCTGACAAGTGGAAGAAACCATCACTTACATCGGATATATGTATAGTTGCCAAGGGTGCAGGGAGTAACAGGATATTACTTATAAAAAGAGGCAATCATCCCTGTCTTGGGAAATGGGCGCTGCCTGGTGGCTTTTCACAGGCAGGAGAGAGAATAGAAGAAACAGCATCCAGGGAGCTGGAAGAGGAGACAGGAATCAGGATGGATTTAAAGGCTCTTACGCTAGTCGGAGTGTATAGCAAGCCCGGTAGAGATCCCAGAGACTGGACGGTATCTGTTGCTTTTCTTGCCTGCGTAAATGAGGATGAGGTTAAGCCCATAGCAGGAGATGACGCCGCAGATGCTAAGTGGTTTTCTATTTCTGAAAAGGATGGGGAGTTCAGATTGGAAAATGGTGATCTTTCGCTGACTCTTTCTGATCTTGCATTTGATCATGATGAGATATTCAGGGATTCAATGGATAAGCTCATGACTTCTTGCGAGTAAAAGCGGAAATAGTCCACAAGAATTCACATAGATATTTTGGAGGGTATGAAAAATGTACATAACTGATGATGGAATTAAACTGAATATTAAACTGGATATGCCTAAAGGCAATCCTGAAAAGTGTCCTATTTGTGTGCTTATACATGGATTTACGGGACACATGGAGGAGAGACATATTGTAGCTGTGCAGGAGGCTATGAATGAAGTTGGACTTGCTGTTCTTAGAATTGATATGTATGGTCACGGAAGCAGCGAAGGAGAGTTTAGAAACCATACACTTTACAAGTGGTTATCTAACGGAATGGCAGCTATAGATTATGCCAGAAGCCTTGATTTTGTGACAGATATCTATCTTTGCGGACATTCCCAGGGAGGACTTACCGCTATGCTTCTTGCCGGCATGGAGAGGGAGAGAGTAAAAGCACTTATTTCACTTTCACCGGCTTTGGTAATTCTTGATGGTGCAAGAAAGGGCGAGCTTTTAGGTAAACCTTTTGATCCTGATAATATTCCTGAAGAGCTTATGTCCTGGGATGGAAGAGCACTCAGCGGCAATTATGTGAGAGCAGCTCAGACACTTCACATTGAGGATGCAGCAAAAAGATTTGATAAGCCTGTTATGATAGTTCATGGTGATCAGGATGAGGCAGTGCCGGTGCAGTATTCAATCGATGCAAAAGACCTCTACAAAGACTGCAGACTTGAGCTGATAAAAGGAGATACTCATTGTTACGATAATGATCTTCCTGCAGTATTAAAAGTAGTCAAGGATTTTTTAAATAATAACTTGAAAAAAAATATTGGTTAGTGTATAAAGAATATGAAAAAAATATACAGACGGGAGCTTGTGTTACAGGCTGAGAGGAAGGTATAACCTTCGACCGAGAACCTGATTTGGATAATGCCAACGTAGGGATGCCTGATAATAGGAATTTACTCGCGGAAGTTACCGGATCGGTGCTTCCGCTTTTTAATTTTCTAGGATATCCCAGTGGATTTTCTTTTTTATTTCATGGGATATCCAGTGGATTTCCTTTTTGGCTTAGCAGAGCACTTATCTTATTTTCTGGCCTGAAATTTGGATTCGCCGTCTGAGAAAAGAGGATGAAATGAAGAAAAGTAACTATTTACTTAGGATGGTAATGCTTGCAATGTTTGTTGCTCTGGGAGTTGTAATATCCCCCATTCTCAGAATCGAGGGTATGTGTCCCATGGCTCACTTGATCAACATTACATGTGCGGTGTTTATGGGACCGGGGTATGCACTTTTATGTGCACTTCTTATCGGAATTATCAGAATGCTGGTAATGGGAATACCACCACTTGCACTCACAGGAGCGGTCTTTGGGGCTACACTTTCAGGTGTTTTCTACAAATTATCAAAAGGGAAAATTATTGCTGCTGTTCTTGGAGAAATTATTGGAACAGGAATAATCGGAGCCATAGTTTCATATCCTGTAATGACTTTTTTATGGGGAAAAGAAGGTCTTACATGGTTCTTCTATGTTCCGTCCTTTATCATGGGTACGCTTATTGGCGGAAGTATTGCATTTTTGCTTCTTGTAAGGCTTGAGGCAGCGGGAGTTCTTTCAAAAATTCAGAACAGTTTAAAAGATATGAATAATGAACCTACTAAAGCAAAGGTGATCTAAATGTCAGATCTGATACATTGTATTACAAATCCAATTTCAATGATGCAGTGCGCTAATGCTGTGCTTGCTCTGGGTGCTAAGCCGATAATGGCTGAGCACCCTCTTGAGGTTTATGAGATTACTGAAACAGCATCAGCGCTTTTAATTAATACCGGTAATATATCGGACACCAGAATGGAAGCTATGAAGATTTCATATGACGCAGCGCTGATGGGACATCTTCCTATTGTGATTGATGCCGTAGGTACTGCGTGCTCGAAGCTTAGGCGGGAATTTGTGTCAGAGCTTCTTGAAAAAACAAATAATCGTCAAAATCAGTTTCTTTTACTAAAGGGGAATTATTCGGAGATTAAGGCTTTAGCAGATGCAGCCTATAGAGGAAAGGGTGTAGATGCGGAAGAGAGTCTTGATGAAAACGATATCATAGATGCATCAGGGATGCTTTCACAAAAATATGGAGTGGTAGTTCTGGCAACTGGTGCAAAGGACATTATCACAGGAAAAGAAGGAACATTTTTTGTAAGTAACGGACACCCTGCCATGAGCAGCATTACCGGAACCGGATGTATGCTTGGAGCAATATGTGCAACCTATCTTTCGCGTAAGGAAAGCATAGATTCTGTTGTCAAAGCCTGTAGCTTTTTCGGAATAGCAGGAGAAGTAGCTTATGAAAAGCTCGTAGCTAAAAAGCACTTTTCTGAGGTTAATGATGGAATAGTTGTAGGCTGTGGAAGCTTTCTCGTAGGCCTTCTCGACGCGCTTTCATTAGTTGATTTGGAGACGGTAAGAAGACGTGAGAGGATAGAGCAGCTTTCATAAAATGTTATTTTCAATATATCTGTCAACAATCAGAAAGTATTTTGAAAAAAAGTTAGTTTAAGTTGGAGAAGAAATGAGATTAGATAGTGAAAAATTAAGGTTGTATCTGGTCACTGACAGCACTGGGCTCTCTGATGAATGCTTTTTACACAAGATTGAAGAAGCATTGATCGGAGGAGTGACGATAGTACAGATACGAGAAAAAGATAAATCCACAAGGGAATACATGGAGCTTGCAGCAAAAGTCCATGAGCTTACGAAGAAATATAACGTGCCGCTGATCGTAGATGACAGAATAGATGTGGTAATGGCGATTGATGCTGAGGGCGTGCATCTTGGGCAGAGCGATATGCCTGTTGACATTGCCAGGGCTATAATCGGTGAGAATAAGATCATAGGTGCCACTACTAAAACAGTAGAGCAGGCTAAGGAAGCCTATGAGAAAGGTGCAGATTACCTGGGAGTAGGAGCAATTTATCCAACAACAACCAAGGTGAAGACAATACTTACTTCTGTTGACACTTTAAAGGATATTTGCGCTGCAGTTCCAATTCCGGCCAATGCCATAGGCGGCCTGAATAGGGATAACATGCAGATTTTAAAGGGAGCGCCGATTGCAGGTATCTGTGTGGTCTCAGCCATAATGAAATCTGACGATCCAAGGAAAGTTGCCGAGGGACTTGTTGAAGGATTTCTGGCGCTAACTTCTGGAATGAAGTAACAAGAAATGAGATGATTGCCTTTATTCTTGCGAGAACATGAACTGGTCGAAAATGACAGGATGAACAAAGATAGACTGTATACCGGGCAAAAGCAGTTAGAATAGCAGGAGGAAAAGTGATACAGAAAACAGTTTTGACAATTGCGGGAAGTGATTCATCAGGTGGGGCAGGAATTCAGGCTGATCTTAAAACAATGGAAGCCCATGATGTGTACGGGATGAGTGTGATAACAGCGCTTACAGCACAGAACACAATGGGGGTAAGCGGCGTCCTTACTGTGGATAAGGAATTTGTTGCTGAGCAGCTACGGGCGGTATTATCTGATATTACGCCGGATGCAGTAAAAATCGGAATGCTACCGGATATAGGAATTATGGAAACAGTAGTGGAAGCCATTGATAAATACAGGCTGACAAATATTGTACTTGACCCGGTCTTGAAATCCACTTCCGGAACAGATTTATCCAAGGAATCAGACCTTGAATATATGAAAACAATGCTTTTTCCAAAGTGCACTCTCATAACACCTAACATACCGGAAGTAAAAAGAATCTGCGGTATTGATATTAAATCAAGTAAGGATATGGAAGAGGCAGCTAAAACCATATCTTACAGTTACAAGTGCAATGTACTGATAAAGGGTGGACACAGCACTTTTGAAGGCGATGAAAAGAGTAATGATTTGTTATTTGTCACAGGGAAAAATACTTTGCAAGACGATTTCGAAACAAGAAAATCTGAAGATGGGAAATTTATCACTTTCGAGGGTGAAAGAATTAATAATCCAAACACTCATGGAACAGGCTGCACGCTTTCCAGCGCTATAGCATCAAACCTTGCAAAAGGGATGAGCCTTGAAGATGCCGTTAAAAGTGCAAAAGAATATATCGAGGCCTGCATAAGAGCAGGACTTAAACTTGGACATGGCAGGGGACCGCTATATCACGGAATTTGTCACAAAAACAGAAATTAAATAAATGAAAAGAGGAATATTTATGAGTACATACACAACTCAAATGGACGCAGCAAGAAAAGGAATCATCACAAAAGAAATGGAGATGGTTGCAAAGGATGAGTACAGAACTCCTGAAGAAATAAGGGACCTGGTGGCAAAAGGTCAGGTTGCTATTTGCGCAAATAAGAACCACAAGTGTCTTAAGGCAAAGGGCGTAGGCTCCATGCTCAAGACAAAGATCAATGTAAATCTTGGAGTTTCCAGAGACTGCAAGGATTACAATATCGAGATGGAAAAAGTTATGGCTGCAGTAAATATGGGAGCTGATGCAATAATGGATTTATCATCTCATGGAAATACTCAGCCTTTTAGAAAAAAGCTTGTTGAGGAATGTCCTGTTATGCTTGGAACAGTTCCCGTATATGACAGCGTAATCCATTATCAGAGGGATTTATCTGAACTCACAGCTAAGGACTTCATTGATGTTGTAAGACTTCACGCAGAGGATGGTGTGGATTTTGTAACTCTTCACTGTGGAATAACAAGAAAGACAATTGAGCAGATTAAGAAGCATAAAAGGAAGATGAATATAGTTTCAAGAGGAGGCTCCCTCGTTTTTGCATGGATGAGTATGACAGGAGAGGAAAATCCTTTTTATGAATACTATGATGAAATTCTTGATATATGCAGAGAGTATGATGTGACCATATCTCTTGGTGATGCCTGCAGACCGGGATGCCTTGCTGATGCCAGCGATGTTTGTCAGATAGAGGAGCTTGTGAGGCTTGGAGAACTGACAAAGAGAGCCTGGGAAAAGGACGTACAGGTTATGGTTGAAGGACCCGGACACATGCCAATGGACCAGATTGAGGCAAACATGAAAATGCAGCAGACAATCTGCATGGGTGCGCCTTTTTATGTACTCGGACCTCTGGTTACCGATATTGCTCCCGGTTATGATCATATAACTTCAGCCATAGGTGGTGCCATCGCCGGGGCAGCAGGCGCGGCTTTCCTTTGCTATGTAACACCCGCAGAGCATCTGGCACTTCCAAATGTTGATGACGTAAAACAGGGAATAATAGCATCAAGGATAGCAGCTCATGCGGCTGATATTGCCAAGAAAATTCCTCATGCAATGGACATTGATAATGCCATGGCAGAGGCAAGACAGTCCTTTGACTGGGATAAACAGTGGGAGTGCGCAATAGATCCGGAAACAGCAAAAGCAATCAGAGATGACAGGGCACCTGAATTTGATGATACCTGCTCAATGTGCGGAAAATTCTGTGCTGTCCGCAGTATGAACAAAGCCCTTGCCGGTGAGCATATTGATATTCTGTAATTAGCTTTTTGGTACCCGAATTATGAAAATAAATAGTCAGATGCTGTAATTCTACTGGATTGATACATATACAAATATCAATATCCACGAATTTATTGCTTATCCCTTGATGGACATTTGTTGGACATCTACATCTATTATTAAAAATGTAAGAGGTGTTTAGAACAAAATTCTTATAAGGGGGAAGCATTATGAAGAGAAATATGCTTAAAAAAATCGTGGTAGTATTTTCTGCAACTGTTATGGCAGGAGCGTTTATTGCAGGATGCGGGAAGATCAGTGCAAAGCCTGCTTACATAGAAAAAGGAGTATATTACAACTATGCAAAGGACGATGTGAATCCGGACAAGACTTATTTCTATGTGTTTGTAGAAGATGATCATGGACATTCAGAAGATCCCACAAATGGCGCAGGATTACCATTTGACTATGTGCAGGAAGATGGCAAGATAAAATTCCGTTTCGGTGGAGTGACAGAGGATTGGGATACTTTCGAAGTTACATCTGCTGATCATGGCATTATAACCGGACATTTTAAGAATGGTCGTGAAATGGTATTTGAACCTGTTCCGGGAGTTGATCCCGCTACTTTTGATGGTGAAGTGTTTATCAATCAGCAGGGCAGCAGTGCAGAAAATGCATCAGAATAAGGTGTTGGTGTTTTTGAATGGCTCAGGTTTTAAGTCGCTCAGACAAAACACTGGGAATAGTCAGTTATTCAATTAACATTTCCAAAGCATTAAATCATCTAGGTGTTATAGATTAATGTAAAATTAAATTATTTTATATAAGATAAGGACTTCTAAAAAATTGCAGAAGTCCTTATTTTTTCGTTGCTTACGGTCTGTACTCGTGGTAGAATATAAAATAGTTTAGATAAAACTAAAGCAATGTGAGAAATTTATGGACACAAGAGTATGCAGGCACTGCCTTCTGAGGGATTTGGAAGGCGATGAAAAGGAAATGATTCAAAAATACCGGGATGCCATTGATCCGGAGGATAGGGTATCAGAGGCAGTCTATGAGAGCAGGCTTAAGGTATGCACCGAATGTGATAAATTATCAAGCGGGACCTGCCTTGCATGCGGCTGTTATGTGGAACTTCGGGCACTTGGCATTGTATCTCGTTGTCCAAAGAAAAAATGGTAATAGTCAAAGAACTAAGGAGGAGAAAGCATTGGCTAAACTGGTAATCAATAACGAAAGCAAAAAGTCTAAAATTGCACCTGAAATCTACGGACATTTTTCCGAGCATCTTGGAAGATGTATCTATGAAGGACTTTATGTAGGTGAGAACTCTGATATTCCGAATGTAAACGGAATGAGAACAGACGTGGTAGAAGCTCTTAAGGAGATGAAAATACCGGTACTTCGCTGGCCGGGTGGATGCTTTGCTGACGAGTATCACTGGATGGACGGAATCGGTCCTAAGGAAAAGAGAAAGAAGATGATCAACACACACTGGGGCGGTGTTGTTGAGGATAACAGCTTTGGTACACATGAGTATTTTGAACTTGCAAAGCAGCTTGGATGCAAGACCTATGTTAACGCCAATCTTGGTTCAGGTACTGTAAGAGAGATGAGCGAGTGGGTTGAATACATGACCTTCAACGGTGTGTCACCTATGGCTGATTTGCGTAAAGAGAATGGTCATGAGGAGCCCTGGACAGTAGACTACCTCGGCGTTGGTAATGAGAACTGGGGCTGCGGTGGTAACATGAGACCCACATTCTACGCAGATGAATACAGAAGATATCAGACCTATGTAAGAAATTATAATGGCGCTAAGCCTATTTCCAAAATCTGCTGCGGACCTAATGTAGATGATTATAATTGGACAGAAAAAGTTCTTGAGACCTGCTTTGACCATACACCTGCGAACTTCCATGGCTTTATGGATGGTCTCTCACTTCATTACTATACACTCCCTGAGACAGAGGGTGACTGGAACTTCAAGGGATCAGCTACTAACTTCACAGAGGAAGTATTCTACCAGACTCTTAAGAGAAGCTTCTACATGGATGAACTCATTAAGAGACATGGCGCAATCATGGATAAGTATGATCCTGAGAAGAAGATTGGCCTTATGGTTGATGAGTGGGGTATCTGGACTGATGTAGAGCCCGGAACAAATCCCGGATTCCTTTATCAGCAGAATACAATGCGTGATGCTCTTGTTGCCGGCATGAACCTTAACCTGTTCAATAAGCATTCAGATCGTGTGAAGATGGCATGTATCGCTCAGCTTATAAACGTTCTGCAGTCAGTTATGCTTACTGATGGCGAGAAGATGATCAAGACACCTACATACTATGTATTCAAGATGTTCAAGGATCATCAGGATGCAACACTTCTTTCCAGCGAGCTGCTTAATAACAGTACAGTTGGTGCTGATAAGAACGAGCTTCCCAAGATTTTCGAATCTGTTTCAGAGAACGAAAATGGTGTTATTACAATAACTCTTACAAACAACTCTCTTGAAGCAGCTGAGGATATTGAAGTTGTTCTCACTAAGGATGGCGCTGCTTATAATGTTTCTGCAGCAACTGTTGTAACAGGCAAAATGGCAGATCATAACACATTTGAGAATCCTGAGGTTGTTAAGGAAGCAGAGTTCAAGGATTATAGCAAGACTGAAAACGGAATTAGTGTAAAGATTCCTGCATGTTCAGTACTTATGCTCCAGCTTAAAAAATAATGTATTAGAAGTATAAAACATTCAGAATCTGCTAATTTACTGAGTAAATTGCTACTTCTAAAGTAAAAATGATCAGTGGGAAGGGAGAAGTCCGTAAGACATTGCACAGTTTCCTGTTTTCATAAGACTGCTGAAACTTAGTAGAATTTTATTCGTAATCACGTTTGACGCTGCAAGAGTTTTGTGTTATCTTTTCTTGCGACCGAATGCTTTTATCTTTTTATTAATAATGGCATTTTGAATTCAGAGAGGTCGGTCGCTCTCAGAAAAGAGGAGAACATTATGAAAAAAAGACTTGTAGCAATGATCATGGGATGCATGCTTGCTGTAACAGCAGTAGGCTGCGGCGGATCCCAAAATGCTGAGACAGTAGAAAGCACTGAGGTGGCAGAGAACACATCTGACGCTGAGGAGACTGTTGAGGCTGAAGAAAACACAGAAGCAGACACTGAAGAATCAGAGGATGCTGCTTTAGAGGAAAATGCAGAGGAAGCAGAGGCTTCAGAAGAGGCAGCAGACAGTGAAGAAGCATCAGAAGCCGGTTCTTTCACAGACAGATCTGGAAATGAGATTACACTTCCTGAAAAAGCAGAAGCTATTATTTCCATGGCTCCTTCAACAACACAGGTTCTTATTGACCTTGGTCTTGGTGATAAAATCGTAGCTTGTGATACTTATTCATATGCAAGTTTTGAATCTGAGCTTAATGCAGACATTCCTCAGTTTGATATGATGACACCTGATCAGGAGCAGATTATAGCTCTTGGCGCAGATATCATTTTCACATCAGGAATGAGTGCCAGCGGCGGTACAGATGTGTTTGAAGCAGTTCGTGAATCAGGTGCCTGCGTTGCAGATATTCCAAGCAGCGCATCTCTTGCAGATATTGAGAAGGACATCGAATTCATAGGTGAATGTGTAGGTAAAGAGTCTGAGGCAGAGTCAATTGTTAATCTTATGCAGACCAAGATTGATGAGCTCGCAGAGATTGGTAAGTCAATTCCTGAAGAAGAGAAGAAGACTGTTCTTTTTGAACTTTATACACCTTCTGCTGAGAATCCTATGATCTATACAGCAGGAAAGGGCACATATATCAACGAAATGCTTGAAGTTATCGGCGCTAAAAATGTAGCCGAGTCAGAGGCTGACCAGTGGCCTGCTCTTTCAGAGGAATCAGCCGTAGCTTCCAATCCTGATGTTATTCTTACCGCAGATATGTATACACCTGATGTGATTAATACTATACTGTCAATGAAGGGTTGGGAAAACGTAAATGCCGTTGTAAACAAAGAGGTATATCAGCTTGATGGAGATGCTGTAAATCGTCCTAACCACCACGTAATAGATGCCATGATCGAGATGGCTACATCTATTTATCCTGACAAGTATTCAGACGAAGCTCTTGACGATGCTGCATAAAAAGTCATATCTGATTACGGAACTCTGCACTACCTGCCGGGTTCGTGAGAATATGATACAATAAGCAAATTCCAATTTTGAGGAAATAAGCTGATCTATGAATATTAACAGTGATAAAACTGCACTAAAAATGTTGACTGCCAGCCTTGTCGGGCTGGCAGCACTTATAGTGGGAATTTGTGCCGGAAGTGTAAGCATTGCGCTGCAGGACACGTTCTCGATTATACAGGCGAAGCTTTTTGGAGGAACCCTCAGTTCCTCTGTTGATGCTTCGCTTGTTTCTATTTTATGGGAAATAAGGATTCCAAGAGCTTTATGTGCCTTTTTGATAGGAGGAGCACTGGCTGTAAGCGGAGCAGTGATACAGGCCATTTTGCAAAATCCTCTGGCATCTTCATATACTCTTGGAGTATCATCAGGAGCCTGCCTTGGAGCAGCGGTGATAATAATAACAGGAGTGGGGAGCACAGCTTTGGGATATATATTGCTTCCTCTCACAGGCTTTTTATGTGGACTTTTTACCGTGATTCTCGTGATACTCATTGCTTCCAGGCTGGATTCCGGTTTTAAGAATCATACTATCATTCTGTTCGGAATGGTCTTTTCATTATTTGTTAATGCGCTTCTGACCATGATAAGTGCTCTGAATAAGGAGCATATGCAAAGACTTGTGCTATGGCAGATGGGCACATTTTCGGGAAGACGTTTTGCACATGTGGCGGTTATATTCGGCTTTGTTGTTGCAGGCGTGGTTTTGATGCTTTTTAGGAGCAGAGAGCTTGATCTTATGTCCTTTGGAGATGAAGAAGCTGCTGCAGTGGGAGTTGATACCAGGAAAAATAAGATAATCCTTTTGGTGCTTGCATCTTTATTGACAGGAATCTCCGTATGTTTTACCGGAGTAATAGGATTTGTGGATCTTGTAATACCGCATATAGTCAGAAAAATATTCGGATCAACACACATTATTGTACTTCCGATGTGCCTTATTTTGGGCGGAGCATTTATGACTCTGTGTGATCTTTTGGCAAGAACACTTCTAGCTCCTCAGGAAATACCAATCGGTGCAATAACAGCACTCGTAGGGGCACCATTTTTCCTTTGGGTATATTTTAAGGGGAGGACATGATGGAAAATAGTATTATTGAACTTCAAAATGTTTTCTCCGGCTATGAAAAGAAAAAAAGAGGAATTCCGGACGAGAGCAGGATGGTAGTAAAGGATATTTCTCTTAAGATAACAGAAGGTCACTGTGTGAGCTTCCTTGGGGCAAACGGTTGTGGAAAAACCACGCTTTTAAGGACTATAGCCGGTATGCTTCCGGCCTATGGCAGAATCAAAATTGATGGGAAAGATGCAGAAAAGCTTTCGAGAAAAGAAATAGCCAGATATATCGCCTTTTTGTCCCAGATGTCCCAGGTTTATTTTTCGTACAGCGTATATGAGACAGTGATGCATGGAAGATATGTCCATGGGAGCTCATTCTTCTCGGATAATAAGGAAAATGATAAGGAGATAGTTGAGGAAACTCTTGAAACTCTTGGGCTTAAGGATATTGTAAAAAAGCAGATAACTACCCTTTCAGGTGGTCAGCTTCAGAGAGTCATGCTGGCAAGATGTATAGCTCAGAGAAGTCCTGTGCTGATTTTGGATGAACCTATGAATCATCTTGATATGAAGGTTCAATCCGAGTTTATGGAATATCTTATGGAGTGGAGGAAAAATCCTGTAAAGCTAAGCGGTGGAAGGGAGTATAAGCCGACAATGATCGGGGTATTTCATGACCTTAGTACCGCTGCTTATCTGGCTGACGATATGGTTCTCATAAGAGAAGGAAGACTTCTTGGATATGGGAGAAAAGAAGAAATGCTAAATGCGTCGCTATTGCAGAAGACCTACGGCTTTGATGTGGCAGGATTTTTGGACAGGTTCAGAGGAGAGCTTAAGATAGAGGATTAAATTTAGCTTGTGTAAAAATCGCTAAGTACTATGCTCAAGCAAAAGCCCCGGCAGCGAAGAGAAAGCTCTTGCTGTTCGGGGCTTTACTTACGTATAGTACTTAGCGGAATTTTAAGTACCTGACTGGACTTTTGTGTTTACAAATTACCATCTGTAAGCGGTGTAGTATGTTTCGTAGTGGTCTGCACCTTCAGGGATGGAGAGATCCTTAATGACTGTCTCACCTGCAAGTACGTTATAGTTGCTGTTTACGATATATGAATCCTCGAAACCTACAAGCTTATCTGAGGCGTCAAAGAACAGTGTTGATGCCTGAATTGTGCTTAGATCCTCTGAGCCATTATTGGTTGCCTGAAGAATCAGCTTGCCGTTACTTGCTACATTTGCCTGCAATGTAACATCCTTAAATCCGGGATGGATATAATCAGATTCCTCCCAGCTTATTTTGTATGAATAATCTGTAGCGTCTTCAGAGTCGAGGAAAAGAGCATAAAGTACAAATTCCTGACCACCTGTGACATATGCTGTATAAGATGAGCCTGTCTCCAGAATGCCGCCGTCCTTATCATAGCTTACGGTATCCCAGGATACATCCAGATCAGTGTCCGTTGTATTATGACATACAGCTATATAATATTTATAGCCATATTCTGATGAAAATTCATAGGACTGCTCAACTTCAATAGCGTCATCTGTAGCTATGCCGCCTGCCTCTGCTACGGAATCTGCTGATGCAGCCAGTACAGTATTGCTAAATAACATAAGAATTAATAGTGATGCGCCAAATGATTTTAGTATTTTCATAAGTTAATCCTCCTTGTGTATTTGCTTTTGCAAGATTACTTTGTAATCCTGCTTATTGGTCGGAACTATTCCAAATCATGACTTTTTCATGACGGTTCCGATCAGTTGGTCGGATAAATCCTAATTCTAATTATCACTAAGGCATATGTACCAGAGATGTCCATTGTCTTTATTTTTTATAAAATAATAATGAAAAATGTGATAAGATTAAGCAGTCGAATATGACTTAATTTGGAGGAGATTTTAGTTATGGCTCAACTGTATTTTAGGTATGGTGCAATGGGGTCATCCAAGACTGCAAATGCACTAATGGTTAACTACAACTATCATGAGAGAGGGAAAAATTCCATAATATTAAAGCCGGGAATCGAAAACAGAGACGGGGCTACGATCATCAGATCAAGGATCGGGCTTCAGGCTGAATGTATGCTGGTGGAAGATTTTTTTGATGAGTATAGAAGAAAGCATAAGATGATAGAAAAATATGATGCTATCATCGTGGATGAGGCTCAGTTCCTTACAGCTGAGCAGGTGGATATGCTTTCGGATATAGTAGATTTTGATAAAGTTCCTGTCATCTGCTACGGACTTCGCACAGACTTTCAGGAGAAGTTTTTCCCGGGATCTGCAAGACTTATGGAGATTGCAGATAAAATAGAGGAAGTGAAGACAGTTTGCTGGTGCGGAAGAAAAGCTACCTGCAACGCCAGAATCTACAACGGAAAAATAGTAAGAGACGGCGAACAGGTCTTCATGGGCGGCAATGAAAGCTACATCGCCCTTTGCCGCAAGCACTTTAAAAAGGGCAAGCTTACGATATGACAGGAAGAAAAACCTTGCCAAATCGACTATAGACGTTCATGAGAAAATGGATTTGCGCTGACTATTTTGCCAAGTGTTCTGCTTAAATAAAAAATCACCCGAAAGTACTAAGTACATCTCGGGTGGTTTTTGCATTTAATTTATTGAAGCTGCGTTGGATTTATCAACAGGAGTAAAAGGTACCCAGACATATCGGAGGTCTTTTGTTACATATTGAACATCCTTGGCTGTGCCTGTTTTGGCAAGGGCGATAGCAACTTCGATGCAGGCTTCTCCCTGACCCTTTGCTGACTGATATACCGTAAACTGCATTCCGCCATCCATAATGGATTGACAGCCATCTACCGTTGCATCGATACCTACTACCGGGATATCGGCGGTGCTGATTCCAAGCTCGTTCATGGCCTGAACTACGCCAAGAGCCATAGAATCATTGTTGCAGATAACACAGTCATAGGGCTGATTGGTTTTAAGAAAGGTCTTGAAGCCTTCAGCAGCCTTATCTGTATCCCAATAAGCTGTATCGTTGAAAACGAAGTTTGCATTAATACCGTTCTTCTTGAAATAATTCTTGACGGATTTTGTTCTTGATACAGCTGCAGGGTGTCCAGGCTGTCCGGAGAAGAGAACTACATTAAGACTCTTGGGATTGCCAAGTGCTTTTAATACATATTCTGCCTGCATGTTTCCTGCATCCATCTCGTAGCTTCCAACATACATATATTTGTTGGGTTTTAGATGATCCTCGGAAGGCTGAGTATTTGTAAAGATAATAGGCGTATCGCCTGCGATTACTTCAAGCTGCAGAGCAGTGTCTGCATCAACAGGGTTACAAATGATTGCATTGTATCCCTTTGCTGCAGCGTCTCTTATCTGGGCAACCTGATCATCAACAGTAGCGCAGGGCTCTCCTAAATCTACGACTACACCGTTCTTTTTGCCTGCATCTGCTACTGAATTCATAACCAGCTCTTTGAAATCATCTAAAGTCAGTGTGCTGAAAAACACTTTAACTCCTGATCCGTCTACAGATGTGCCGTCCGAAGAGGATTTGCTACAGCCTGTGATAGCACCTAAAGTAAGCATGCATACAGCTGCTATGCTAATTATTTTAGTAAATAAATTCTTTTTCACGATAAGACCTCCTCTTTGTGTATTGGCATGATTACTTCGTAATCCTGCCCTATCGGTCGGAACCATTCCGAATCATGACTTCGTCATGATGGTTCCTCCTCTTAAATCTTAAACTGCTGAACATGAGAAGTCAGAGTCTCAGACGTGTTTGCAAGTTCGTGTGAATTGTTTGCGACATCTTCACTGTTCTGAGATATGCTCTTCGCCTGTTCAACCATGTTTTGTGAGGTTGCCAGTATCTCATCTGCGCTTGCTGCCTGCTCCTCGGAGATAGCAGCTACGTTTGTTGCAACGTCATCTACCTTTTGGACATCCCTGATCATTTCCTCGATACAATCATTGGAGGTCTGGATATTGGTGTAAATCTGTTCAAAGGTATCAACGGCTACACTAATAAGTTCACTGTTTTTCTCAATGCTTTCAGCGCTGGCATTTGCCTGTCCTACAGCTTCATCGATAAGTCTGTGAACCTCTTCTATAAGATTTGAAATATTGGTAGCACTTTCAGAACTGGTCTGTGCGAGCTTACCAATCTGAGTTGCAACTACCGCAAAGCCCTTACCTGCTTCGCCGGCTCTTGCAGCTTCAATAGATGCATTAAGAGACAAAAGATTGGTTTCCTCAGCAATCTCAGCGATCATGCTGACGATATTAGTGATTTCTTCTGATGCTGTACCTACTTTGTTTATGGAAGTTACAAGCTGATTGTTTGCCTGCTGAATTCCTTCCATGGCGTGAGAGAGCTTCTCCATATCATCGCGACCCTTTTGGGAAATCTTAACGGTTTCCTTCATGGATACGTCAGCTTTTTCAGAGTTTTCACGGGTATCGGAAACTACTGTGGCAAGGGTGGTTGCATTTTCAGCGATATCACCTACTGCAACAGCGAGCTGATCAACAGTATCATTTAACTGCTGCATGGCTTCAGCCTGCGACTGAGAGGCATCATACATATTTTTTGATACCATATCGCTGGTCTCGGATTCCTGTTTAAGCTTTTCGGATTCCTCGCTGATGCTGGAAAGCATATGACGCATGCTTTCAACGAACTCGGCAATTTTGCTGCTCATTACTCCAATCTCATCATTACTTCCGGAATCGACATCTATTGTGAAGTCTCCTTCACTCATGGCATGTATACTCTTGGTTATGCCAGCGAGAGGAGCAATAACTCTGCTGACAACATAGAGTATCAATATGATGATAATGATAACGGCTATGACACCGGTTATAATCAGATAATTAGCAAGTTCCTGGACGCTGGCAAGGATTACATCCTCAGCAATATAAGAAACCAGAATCCAGTCAGTTCCCTGAATTTCCTTAAAGGCAACATAATAGGGACCGATTTCCTTTGTGGAATAGTCTTCGTCCGCAATTGCCTGTGCAATGCCGCTGAGGAGGCTACTGCTGTTATCAGTGCCAAGAGTGCTTGAAACAAGGCTCGTGTCTCTGTGGGCGAGAATGGTATTGTCATTGGTATCAACCAGGAAAGAAGTTGCCTTATCCATTTTGACACCTGAATTAACGATGATACTGATCTTATCAAGGGTAACATCAGCTGAAATGACCTTGATTGAATCGTCACCGTAGTTAATTATACCGGAGGCACTTATAACGTTTTGGCCTTCAGTATTTTTATAAGCAGTACCATACTGTATGTTTGCTCTGGTAATACCCTGCTTGTACCAGGTTGAAGAAGTAGGATCCGCTTCTTCAAGAATGGAATCAGTAGGCTTGATAAATTCACCGCTTGAAGTGGCTATATGAAGGCCCTCCGGTGAATTTGTGTTAAAGTCATAGAATGAGTCGAGAAGCTTCTGAAGCTCTTCATCATTGGGATTTAGACCCTCTATGGCCTTTTTCGCAGTTTTGAAGAATTGAAGATTTTCATCCAGCCAGGATTCAATATTGTCAGCCTGATTGGAAATGGATGAATTAAGATTGGCAGTTGCAAGCTCTGTCATTCTTTTTTTAGACAAAGAAGCAGCAATCATGATAAGCACAATAATTGTGATTACAACGATTGGAACAATGAAAATAAGAAGCCTGTTCCTTATCTTCCCGGTTCTTCTGATTTTAGCGGGACTTTCGCTCATAATAGCCTCCTTACATTACAAAAAAAGGAAATAATTGTTATCCTTTATTATTTAAAGTTAACACAATACCTTATAAAAATCTGTAAGCATATCCTTAAATTTGCATAAATAATTACGAAAAAAAGAACAAACAGATAGCTGCTAGGGTAAAGTTTTTGTAGGATTGATAGAATGTAGCACAAGAATTGTGCACAACATAAATAAAAAGGACAACCTTCTGTGTTAAGGTATTTGTTGGCCAAAACAAAAAGCACGGGAGGTGTCCTTATGGACAGTATAAAACAAGTTTGGGAAAAGGTGGAAGAAAATCTTATAAAGCTACGTGAGGATTTTGCAAAAGAGCCTACCCGAATGGCAGAGTTTGAACGAGGTGTACATGCCGAATTCGGTCGACTGGAAAGAGATTTTCTCAGGCAAACATTGGAGGATAGAGATAACCAAATAAGAGGAAGTTTAAAAAGGCTTGAGAACTGGGTG
>NZ_JNKH01000040.1:0-30894 GCF_000701985.1 Butyrivibrio sp. WCE2006
TTCATTGCTGCATAGACTGCTATCTTCATCATATGACGGGGCGTTGCCTGGCCTTTTCTGATTCTTTCATATGTTGCATAAAGATCAGAAAGGTCCATCTCCTCCACGAATGCGCTTACCAGGCGTACCGGATCGTCATCTGCTACTGATAGGACTATGTCGAGCGGAAGTTTTATTTGATGATTTAAGGAAGAAAGGCTATAATTTCCTTGTAAGATTTTATTTAGTAGCATAAATATATTTTACAGCAAAGACCAGGCTTTTCGAAGCCTGGTCTTTGTGTTAATCAAGACTTTTAGCACTAAAAAGGGGCCTCGCACTAATTCTTAGTGCGACAGCCCCCACTTGCATTAAATATTTGTTGGAAGAATATCCTAAAAATTACTCTGTAAGTGTTCCTGTGATACTGTCTACAAGTGCATCAAGCTGCTGCTGAAGGTTATCAGAAGTAATCTCACCGTTGTAGATTCCTTCACCAAGAGCCTGTGCAGGATCCCAGTAATCACCCATCTTAGAGATGCTGGGCTGGTTTGTCGCAAGAGCAGCCTGATCGTTAAGAGCAGATGCTACGAAATCACTCTTGATCTCTTCGCTCTCAGAAAGTGACTTAAGAACCGGAACATCACCCTGTGCGTTGTATCTGATAAGTGAGCTTTCAGGATTTGCCATGTATACTGCAAGCTGCTGTGCTGCAAGAGGATAAGCAGTGTTTGACTTAACTGTGATTGTCTTGAAGTCAACGAAGTTTGAAAGCTGTACATCCTTACCACCGATTGTTGCTGTAGGAAGTGCTACTGCACCAAGCTTATCACCAAGAGCTTCCTTAAACTCAGGAGCGCTCCAAGCACCTGATGTAACTGCACCAAGCTTACCTTCTTTGAATGCTGATCCGCCTACGCCGTCAGCGTCCTCAAGGTACTTCGGGTTGGAAGCAAGGTCGATGATGTACTCACCTGCTGCAAGACCGTTTGCATCATTGAATGTGCAGTTTGAAGGATCTTTTCCATCTTCGCCAAAAAGTGTGCATCCGTTTCCAAGGAAGAAGCTCTCGATGTACCATGAATTTGTAATCTGTGTACTGAAGTTCCACATTCCATCGCCAAGATCCTTAGCCATCATTGTGTCAAGATTCTTGATTTCATCCTCTGTGTAAAGCTCCTTGTTGTAATACATGAAGTATGTATTAGGTGAGAAAGGAACTGCATATGTAAGTCCGTCAACTGTAACTGCATTAAGTGCACTTTCAGGAAGGTCAGATGCGATTGTATCAAAATCCTTTGTTATAGGAAGAAGTAATCCCTTACCTGCAAGATCTGCTACCCCGCCGCTGGGTGTGTAGAAGATATCTGCTGCTGTATCAGCATCTGTCTCAAGGTTTGCAGGTGCTTCATCTATACCAACTACTGCGATTTCATATGTGATGTTGAACTCATCATGAGCTTCATCAAAATCCTTTACCATCTGATCTGTGATATCTACCTCTTCTTCAGGTACCCAGATCTTAAGAGTTACATCTTCAGTCTCGCCTGTTGCCTCAGCGGATTTCTCCTCAGTAGCTGCTGCTGTCTCTTCTGTTGCTGTTTCTGAAGATGCTGTTGTTGCTGATGAGTTATCAGAACCACCGCAACCAGCAAGTGTTCCTGCTGTCAATGTTGCTGTCATCATCAAAGCGCCTAACTTTTTCAATTTCATTACTTAATTCCTCCTGTGTAACTAAAATTACTTTTTTGTTCGTTCATTACTTTGTTAAACCATTTGGTTAATCGCTTTACCAGACTATAACTTATATTGGTTAATCGGTCAACCTGTATTTTACTTTTTCTATACATTATCTAAATCGGGCTTTCAAATATTATGTATTTTGTACAATTGATTTTTTAAGGCTATTATGTTATGCGCTTTACCTTGTTTGCATAATTAAGACCCTCCATATGGCTATGAAGGGTCTTTTCTAAGCATTACTTTCTTTTATCAGTTGATTAAATTCCAATTTTGCCCACAAGAAATCTTGTATTTTTACTTTTATAACATTCTTAACTAAATGCAAACTTGTTTATCTTGTCATAATAAAGAATGACCAAGGTGCCAAAATGCTTGAATCCAGAGGATTTTCGCCATTTTCCTGATAAATCCCGTCTGCTCCTGAGTAAAGAACCTCTTCATCACCGGTTAATATTTCACTTAAATTAACTTCCTGCTCCTTTTTGGAAAGATTGTACACACATACTATTTTGTCATCTCCCTGTGTTCTTTCAAAAGCAAGAATATTCTTGTTATCGTTTGCATAAACCTCAAATTCTTCATCCTGATTGCCGGCCTGCAGTGCTTCATGATCTTTCCTCATAGCTGACAGGTCTGCTATCAGCCCTCTGTAGTCACCGGTGCCATTATCCCAATCGATAGTGTCCTTTTCCATAAAGGCAATGGCATGGTCATAACCGATTTCATCTCCGGAATAAACCATGGGAATTCCAGGCAGAGTGAATGCAACACTATACATAGCAGGCAGTGCAGCACTGTCAAATGCCTCGTTTATTGTTCTGTCATATGAGTTAACATCATGGTTATCGAGGTAATTCATGCCAAAAGTATTATTATCATTGCCGGGGATATAGAGCTTTATCTTATCCGCTTTCTTTTGATCCTTAGCTACGGCAACAAGAGTTTCGTAAAGCTTTGTATTGTAATTGGAGTCAAATGCGTAGTTGAGGTTACTTCCGGCTGCTCCTCCAAGATCTTCCTCCAGCATATATACGTCTTTTACTTCATCGAGAGCTTCTCTTGCCTGCTCCCAGAAATCCACCGGAACACCGGACGCATAATCACATCTAAAGCCGTCAATATCGAATTCTTCAACCCAATATTTCATGCTGTCTATCATCTCTTTTCGCATGTCCTCATTGTCATAGTTGAGATCTGCGACATCAGGCCATCCCATTCCTTCAGGAGAGATGATCTCGCCATTTTTCTGTGTATACCAGTCAGGGTGCTCTGTGATCCAGGCATTATCCCATCCTGTATGGTTTGCAACCCAGTCAAGCATTACGTGAAATCCCATATCATGTGCTTTGTTTACAAGGGCTCTGAAATCCTCCAGATTGCCAAACTCTGGGTTTACATCCTTATAATCGCTTACTGAATAATAGGAACCAAGTACCCCGGATCTGTTTGTCTCAGAAATCGGGTGAATAGGCATAAACCACAAAGTGTTTATTCCCATATCCTTTAACTCCTGAAGGTGCTCTGAGAATTCATTGAAGGATCCTGATTCCGTATACTGTCTTAGGTTTACCTCATAAAGAACAGCATCCTTTGTCCAATCAGGTGCTTCAGATATCTTCTCTGCGGAATCCTCTGCTACCTCATCTGTAGTAGCTTCTGTACTATCCTGTGCGTCTTCCTGTTCTGTATTTTCAGCTTCAGTACCCTTATCTGCCAAGGCTCCTTCATTAGAAGCTTCATCACTTGTCTCACCATCATTTACTGTGTTTTGCTCATTTGTATCGGCTGCTGTCTGGTTTTGACTATCAGTCCCTGCACTATTGCCACATCCGGATACAAATACTACCGCACCGGCAGCATAAGCCACTAACATTCTTGCAATCTTGTTTTTCACTATAACGCTCCTTTCAGCTATACATACGGCTTCTTCAGCCTTATTAACCAACAAATATCAATAATTAAGTAAAGCGTTTAACCTTTGAAGTAATATAAATCCATTCATACCATATAGTCAACCACAAGTTTTATTGTGTTATATTATTTACCTTTTATCGTATATAACTTCCCGAAGCCAACTAATGAGTAATTCAATCCCTACAGTCACTTAAATGACCTCAATAAGTGCTCTGCTAAAACAAAGGAACTGCCACAAATACTATCTCATGCGGCAGCTCCTGGATATACTATTATATTTACTTGTGATTCAGATCAGTTAGTCAAAATAACTGATGGTATCTGTAAGGTCACCTGCCAGTTCTCTCAGTCCCTCTGCGCTTTCACTTATCTTTGAGAAGGTGTCAGAGAGTGCTTCCATTGATGCGTTGGTCTCTTCTGTCGATGCTGCATTCTCTTCGGAAATAGCTGACAGATCCTGGATAATCTCATCAAGGTTATTTTTAGACCTTTTTAGTCCTGTTACATCAGATATGATTTTCTCCGCACTTTCGGAAACATAATCAATTCCCTGTTGCATCCTATCCATGGAATCCCTGGTAGTATCGAGCTGTTTCCCCTGCTCTTCTATGTTATCAATGAGGAGCTGCACTACCTGAACAGATTCACCTGCATCCTTCATCAGATCATTAGTAATCTCATTTATCTTATCTGCACTTTGCTTACTTTGTTCTGCAAGACTTGATATCTCGCTTGCTACTACTGCAAAGCCTTTACCTGCTTCTCCTGCTCTTGCAGCCTCAATAGATGCATTGAGTGACAATAGATTGGTCTGTGTTGCTATACTGTTGATCGCCTCAGTAAATTCCGAAATAGCCTTAGCACTCTGATCTGTTCTGGTAATAGTTGTTGATATGGTCTCAACAGATTCTGCAACCTTTTTGGCCTGATCGATAAGAAGATTCAGTGCTTCCTGAGTTCCTTTACAGTTCTCAGTCATTTTGGATGATGCAACATTAAGAACATCAACGCTCTCAGAAATACTGTCTATTCCACTGCCCATCTGCGCTGTTTCACCAACTGCATTTTGTATGCTTTCAGCCTGCGATGCCGCACCCTTTGATATTTCGCTTACTGCTGTTGTTATCTGAGTTGCTGCATGGGAAGCACTATCACTGTTTTTAGCAAGCTCTGTTCCTGATTCTGTCAGTTCCTGCGACATATTCTTTGTTTTTCCAATAATATTTCCAAGCTGTCCTATCAGGTTGTCCATGCTGCTACCAATTTCTCCAAGTTCATCATTTCTATCCTTGACTTCCTGATCAACATCGATGGAAAGTGTACCGTCTGCAAGCTTGGTAAGGTCGCCGGAAAGGGATTTCATTTTGGATGAAAGCCTGCGGTTTAAAACATAGCCAAAAATAATGACAGCTACAAGAATTACAATACTGATTATTACAAGCACCAGAGTAACGCCAATTATTGCTCTTGATACATCGCCGGCATTTCTTCCGGTAAAGCAAACACCTGCTATTGAGCCATCAGAATTTTCCATCGGTGTGTAATATCCAAAATACTGCGTTCCTTCAATTATCAAATTTGTGGAGTAATAATTGTTTCCACTTCTAACAGCGCTTAAAGCTGCACTGTCAACCTTTGTACCTTTTAATTTTGTGCCACTGGTATTTGTCATAGTTGTAATTATGGCAGAATCACCGTAAAACAGGGTATACTCTATACCGGTTTCAGCCTTTAGCTCATCCATCTCACGCTCAAACTGTTCCATTACATCCGTACCACCCTTTAACAGTTTACCATCTGATGAAAGCTCCCAGTCACCATCATGTTCATTTGATAGTTGGCTTTGAAGATGAGCTGCTGTGGCATGTAGCTCTTCAACTATGAGTTCTCTGTATGTTCCGTTTATTCTAAAGGCACTTATGGAGAACAGAAAAACAGCAGTGACAATTACAGCTAAAATCGCAATAGTAATAAGTTTCCCAACGAGTCCAATTCTTGACCTTTTACCCATCACATTATCCTCTTCTTTCTGTTATCCTTTACCTTCAATAGTTTCTATCACATTCTCTGAATCTCCATGAGCTGAATCATCCACGGATTCCTCAGAGGATTTGTCTGTATCGCTCTCATTGTCAGGTACATCCTGGGTGTTTTCTTTTTCATTTGACTCATTTTCTGCAGATGCTTCATCGCTTGATTCCTCTTTTATCTCATCGGCAGCTTCGTCAGCAGTTTCTTCGGATGATCCTTCTGCCGCTTCTTCACCGGCAGCATCCTCTTCTGCTATTTCTTCTGCTGCTTCTTCACCAGCATCCTCTTCTACTATTTCTTCTGCTGCTTCTTCACCAGCATCCTCTTCTGCTATTTCTTCTGCTACTTCTTCACCAGCATCCTCTTCTGCTACTTCTTCAGATACCTCTTCTTCAGCGGCCTCTTCCGTTTCAATGGGTGCCAGAATTCCTGCTACAAGCTCATCCAATTTAGCCTGCAGATTGCTGTCATCTATCTCTCCATTATAGGCAGCTTCTCCAAACGCCTGCATACTTCCCCAATAATTACCCATCTGCGGAATTGAAGGCTGATTGGTAGCAAAAACCGCCTGACTGTTCAGCGCAGTAGCTGCCAGATCATTACTTATGTCTTCATTGTCTGCCAGGTTCTGTAAAACCGGAATATCACCACTTGCTGCAAATCTTCTTGCGGAGCTGTCCTTATTTGCAAGATACACAGCAAGTTTTTCAGCGGCTTCCGGATATTTAGTTTCTGCACTTACTGCAACGGTTTTAAAATCTACAAAATTGGATAACTGCCCAGGATCACTTCCCATCTTAGCTGTAGGAAGCGCTGCAGAACCAAGCTTATCGCCAAGCGCAGCCTTTAAATCGGGCGCGTTCCAGGCACCGGTCGTATATGCACCGACTTTTCCCTCTGCAAAGGCATCAAATCCTGCATTTTCAATATCCTCCAGATACTTGGGATTCTGAACAAGCTGAAGTATATACCGTCCTGCCTCAAGACCTTTTTCGTCATTAAAGGTACAAATTGCAGGATCCTTGCCGTCCTCACCAAACAGAGAACATCCATTTCCGAGGAAAAACATCTCCAGATACCATGAATTTGTGATTGATGAACTGAAATTATATACTCCATCTCCCAGATTCTTGCTCATCATAGTATCCAGGCTTTGGATTTCAGACTCGTTAAAGAAGTTTTTATTATAAAACATGAAAAATGAATTAGGCGAAGTAGGCACCGCGTAAACCTTGCCATCCGTAGTAACCGCACTTACTGAGCTTTCAGGCAGATCAACCTTAAGCTTGTCAAAATCATATTCTATGGGTGTAAGCAGCCCCTTTTGAGCCATTGACTCCACTCCACCACTTGGCAGGTAGAATATATCTGCTGCGGTGACACCTTCCTGTCCAACCTCCTCAGATGCTTCATCTATGCCCTTGGCCTCAATCGTATAGCTTATCTCATATTCCTCATGAACAGCATCAAAATTGCGCACAAGCTGATCAACCATAGGAATTTCGCCCTCAGGTATCCAAAGCTTAAGCGATATTGACTGAGCTGCCGGCTTTTCCTTGGGAGTTCTTGGTACCACAACTCCGCTTGAAGAAGCGCAACCTGTCGAAAACAGCGTTAGAATCATAGCCATACTTACGCCAAGAATTCTTATCCGTGGAGTATACTTAGCCATTCTCATAGTTTGTGCCTCCTTTCTAATAATTAATTCACATCTTCATATCCACAATTTAATAGTGTGCTATTTTCTTTATTATTTTATCATTGCCCCTATTTCTTAAAAATATTCTGCATATTAAATAAATATGTATTTTTCATTAAAACAGGGCTCCGCACAATGCGAAGCCCTAAAACTAAACATACTTTATTTCTTTACAGTAATCTTGCAGGTAGCGGTATATTTTCCGTCCTTAGTCTTTACTGTAATTGTTGCAGTTCCTTTACCAATAGCGGTAACATTGCCTTCTTTATCAACCTTAGCAACCTTCTTATTGCTACTGAACCATGTCACATCAGTGATTGTAGCCTTCTTAGGTTTGATTGTTGCCTTAAGTGTATAGCTTTTGCCTACCTTGATAGTTTTGCTCTTTTTGTTAAGCTTAACACCTGTTACCTTAATAGCGTCTTTAACTATAACCTTAACTTCTGCCTTGAAACCACCATCCCTGGTTGTAGCAGTAATTGTAGCTGAACCCTTCTTTTTAGCCTTAACCAGTCCGGTGCTTGATACAGTTGCGATCTTCTTATCGCTTGTTGTCCATTCTATCTCTGTATTTGTAGCATTTGCAGGTGCAACAACAGCTGTAAGCTGATATTTTCCGCCTTTTCCTACTTTTATCTTCTTCTCAAGGGTTATTCCTGTTACAGCAACCTTTTCCTCAGTATTAACAGTTTTTGTTTTGCCTTCTTCAGGTGTATTCACCTGAGGAGTCTCAACAGCAGGTGTTTTTACTTCTGTTGAAGGTGTGGATCCTGTAGGAACCTGTGTTTCCGGAACAGTCTGTGTAGGAGCCCCTGCTGAAGGTGCAGTCTGTGAAGGAGTCTCTGTTGAAGGTGTTTCTCCACCAGTTGCAGGTGCTTCCTCTGAAGGTGTCTCTGTTGAAGGTGTTTCTCCACCAGTTGTGGGTGCTTCCTCTGAAGGTGTCTCTGTTGAAGGTGTTTCTTCACCTGTTGCAGGTTCTTCTGAAGGTGCCTCTGTAGAAGGTGTTCCCTCGTCTGTTCCAGGAATTTCTACATCTCTGTCGCCAAGGGCATCCTTCCAATTTTCATATCCTTCTGCTTCTTTTGTATTAAAGTAAACTTTCTTTGTATCACGGATCTTCTTATCAGATAACTGGTTAGATCCTTTCTGGTTAAAAATAAGATTCAAATCGCCATTAAGTATTGCATCATTAGAAACTTCTAATGAATAGAAACCATTTCCTAAAGAAGTCATCTGGGTTCCGGGCCAATTTCCTACTGTATTATTGTAGCCTTCAACACTGGACCAGATATATGCATATACTTCCTCTGCATCCCAGTTATTATCATCATAGTAATAAATGGTTGTATTCTCACCACTGCTAATAGCAATCTCTTTTGAAGAATAATATTTGTTTCCAACAATATATCTCTTAAGAAGATTTGTAACCTTGAGGTTTTCTGTCTGTTTTCCGTCGCCACTGTTGAATATGATATTGAAATCAGAGCCTACTGCTGCAGGAACTTCAAATTTCCACCATCCATCGCCTTCATCTTCTGCAAGTTTTCCGGGCCATGCTCCTGTGTCATATGCTTCCCACATATGAACATAAACTTTATCCCAGTTATCTGCATTATAGAAATGTACAGTTGTCATATTTGCAGAAAGACCCATAGCTTTTTCTGCATCTTCTTTTGAAGCATATTTAACAGAAGTCTTTGTTTCCTCACTTATAGCAATATATCTGTTATCATCATCAATCAGTATATTATCTGTCTGAGCACCACTTGCACCACTAAAGATTACATAGAAAGGCTCATCTACAGATTCAGGAATTTTAAGATCTGCGCGAATCCAGTATCCGCCTTCATCTGTTGTGCTCTTGCCTGGCCATTCTCCTGCAAGCTTAGTTTCATCATTAAGCCATGAATAAACCTTTACATCATCCCAAAGTACTGTATTAAAGAAATAAACTGATTCTGTCTTAATTCCAAGTGCTGCTTCAGCTTCCTGAACTGAACCAAAAATATCAGTCTTGGCAGGTGTGATATAGTTATCCTTACCATTATTTACATCATAAGTGCCTGTTGTATTTGTGCCATCTGTAAAGCTAACCTTTACATCGCCTTCTGGTATATAGAATCTAACCCATCCATCTGTTTCATTAATTCCTGAAACAAGTGCATCCTGACCTTCAATCTTAGCATTTACATTTGACCAGTTCTCTGTGTTGTAGAAATGTACAGTTGTATAGGATACATCTGCCTTCTCTCTAAGAACAACAACATCCTCAGCCTTTACAATACCTCTGATAATACCATTTGATACTGTAAAGATATCATCTTTTCCTTCGATAGCATTAACATATGTGCCATCCTCTAAAGATGTTTTGCCTTCTACAACAAGTGATGTAGAAGCTGAATTAACAAGAACTGCACCTGCAGAATTCTGTGCATCTGCATCCTTTCTCTCAATAAGGATAATGTGGTTGTCATTTCCGGGATTTGATAAAATCTCATCCTTCCCAACCATTGCAGTTCTAAACTTGTTGATTGCAGTTACTTCTGCTGATTTAAACAGATCATTTCCTGCTGCGCCAAGGACATTGTTACCAAAAGGCTTATCCTTTGTGCTTCCTGCAGGTCTTGAGAAGAAAAGAGGTGTTCCATCTTTTCTTGCTGTAATAACAGCCCAGCCAAGAATTGTATCCTGATCATTTATTGATGTATAGGAAGTATCATTAATGTAGTTATCATGTGATTCTACCCATGTTACAAGCTTGTCAGGATATGCATCACGACCATCTTCAGCAGCGATTCCATAATCACTTACTTTTCCAACATTAAAGTTGTCATTTGCAAGTGCAGATCTGATTGTGCCACCATAATTACTTGCTGTTGTTCCGCCTATAGCTTCCTGATAAGAAGAAAGTCTTGAAGCAGCACCCTGAAGAACTTCACCATATACGAAAAGATTACTGTAATCCTTTCTTCCTGTTTCAGCAGCATAGTCACTGAGCTCTTTTACCATGTTGGGATAGAAATTATTTCTATCAGGTTCATTTTCATATGCTTTTGAAACAGCATCATCAGGAAGTGCAATGTGCTTAGCAGTATCGATACGGAATCCATCTGCACCACAGTTTATACAATCCTCAAGGTATGCATAAAAATACTCCTGAAAATCCGGATTCTCAGTATCAACATCCGGAAGACCTCCCATATCATCATAGGTAACTGAGAGTCTGTTGCTGTAATCCATTCCGCTGTTGTTATCTTTATGATAGAGGTTTTCTATTCCTCCAACAGCATCAAGGAGATTCTGTGAAAGTTCTGATTTACTAGGTGTTGTGTGATTGGGATCAATATCAACAATTACTCCGATTCCATATTCATCAGCCTTATCACATAAAGCTTTAAAGCCTTCTCTGTCACCAAGCTGATAGTTACCAATTGTCCAATCAGTCGGCTGATAGTGATAATACCACTGGCCCTCGCCTGACAAAGTCAATGCAGGATGTGTATCGATGACCTTGTTTATCGGAGATGTCTGAATTGCAGTAAAGCCTGCTGCTGCAATTTCATCCATGTTTTCAATTACTGTATCAAAATTCCATGAGAATACATGAAGTATTGCACCATCATGGATTGATTTTCTGTTAACGTTTGAGCTATCATTTGCATTTCCATTAGTGCGTGCTCTGTTCTTCTGATTTTCAAGTACAGCCGTCTTTGTATCATCTGATGCATCTGTGGCTTCTTCATTATCACTTTCAACTTCAAATGTTGAAACCTCATATTCTTCTTCATCAAATGATGTTGCACTTTCTTCATCTGTAACGGAATCAGCTAAAGCACTTTCTTCTTCGCCCGCTTGCGATTCTGCAACCGGAACTTCAACTGAATTTTCTTCAGGAATATCTAAATCCGTAACCTCCGGATTAACTTCTGTATTCTTTATTTCTTCATTCTCTGTATTTACGTCTGCCGCTGCTTCTGTTTCCGGCTCCTCCGGATTTACTTCTGCTGTTGCTTCAGTATTAGCTTCTATTGTTTCTGATACTTCTTCAGGCTCTGTTTTTACTTCAGTGTCTTCTTTTACTTCTTCCTCATCGCTTCCTGATGTCTCTAGATCCTGTTCCTCTAAATCAGTACCTGCCTCTTCCAACGCTGTTTCCTCCACAGCTGCTAGTGCTGATAAAGAAACAAGTTCTGATGCAGGTGCGCCTACCAGCATCGAAAGGCTGACACCGGCGGTTAATAAGCGCTTAACCCATTTACTCTTCATACTTTTGTAAAACCTCCACTATAATTAACTTTAACTACCGTTAATCGATTAACCCAATGTAAGAAGAATTATAATAATCTCACTATTCAATCGTCAATTGGTAAAAACTTTCGTTTTTTCTTGGTTAACTTTGTAAAAAAGTTACAAAACGATAACCAAAGATTTTGTAAACAGAACAAAGAGTCGCTCGCGACTCTTTGCGCGCTGGTGCGCGCAAGCTTTAGCTTGCAAAATTCATCTGCGCACCAGTCGCATCCATAGCGGAGCGCTTTTTATTCAATAGGAAATCCGAAGGAATTTCTATTGAATAAAAAAAGCCATGAATTTTGATATCATGACTTTTCATAAGCTTATTGGTTTTATGTTACATGGATTGATTTTATTTAATCTATATGTAACACGTGTTATTTATTAGATTCATAGGTCTCATATGCATCAAGCTGGATCTTCAGGAATTCAGAATAGCCCATCTGTTCCAGTGTATTTATGTATTCATCCCACTGAGCTTCAACGCCTCCCTCTGTTACCCATGTCGCCTGATATAAATTCATATAGGAGTCAATATCTGTATATAGTGTCGACAGGGTTTTCAGCTGATCAATGGTGTAACTAACGTTTGGATAAGCATCTCTTGCGTATTGATTGAGCTCTTTATCAAGCTCCAGCTTTGATGCATCTCCGTTATCTGTTGCCGCATATGTAACCTTGGCATTAAAATCGTCCTGAACATATTTAGGTCCAAAATCACGTAGCGATTCTATCCATGCAAAGGTATCTGCAGTATTTCCATCTGTGGGCTCAAGAACAGTATATGTGCCGGTTTCTTCATCCTTCTCAACACCTATACCAAATGCTCCATAAAAATTCTGTATAGACGCATCTTCTGTATAAAAACTGTCAGCCCAGGATAGTAATTGCCCGGGATCATGACAATCCTTTGTTACTACAAACTCATACCTGCTGTAATTCCAATGTTCAGGATCAGAGGCTACATATCTGTTACCGTCCGGTCCCTGAAGTGCCGGCAATGCTACATACTCATCTGCATTTTGTCCGAATGTAGCATCTGTTGTCCAACCTGCAGCGCATCCGATTATCGGTATTTCATTCATCAGTTTTGCATCCCGCATGGATGAATCCTGAGTGAAAATTTCAGGGTCAATAAGCCCTTTTTCATAGCATTCGTGCATCCAGCTTATGCCGTCCTTATAGGACTGTGAAGTGGGCAGATATATCGGTTCTCCGTTTTGAATGCTCATCATATATGTTCCATCAGCACCTATAGTTGTCCCGAATGGAAGACAAAATGACATAACCAGATCCGCATACCCCTGTCCATAGGGAATTTCATCTGTAGGATCCCCGTTTCCATTGGCATCCTGTTCCTTAAAAGCAATCAGAACATCCTCAAATTCTTTATAGGTCTGAGGTATAGACAATCCTAGATTATCAAGCCATTTTTTGTTGATAAACATCTGATTTGATATGACGGGTCTGCAGGGTTTCCTTGACGGCAGCCCATAGATATGCCCATCTGCTGAGTAAGCCAGTGCCTTCATTATCGGATCACTATCCATGATTTTCTTAAAATTTGGCATATATTCATCAATATAATCATCAAGCGCAATAAATGAACCCTGATTAGTCAGGATATCAAGTTCTGAGAAACATATTGATCCCATGAATGCGTCTGGCAAATTTCCTCCCGCCAGAAGCACCGCCCTCTTATCGGTCCAGTCGGAGTTCAGTATAGTCTGCCATTTTATGGTTATGCCTTTTTTCATAGCCGCCTGATCCGGGAATCCTGTGTGATAGTCCTCTCCCCAGTCTGCCCATCTCACGGTTGCGACCTCATATGTAGTGGCATCATTTTCAATTGTGGTGTTTTCTTCTTCCGTATTTTTGCCACTATTACCAGCAGCACATGCTTCCAGCATCATAATAGTTCCAAGGAAAACTGCCATCAGTATATTTCTTTTCTTCATCATTTTTATCCTTTCACAGATCCAACCATGACCCCCTGATTGAAATACTTTTGGAGGAATGGATAAACGAGCATAATCGGTAATGTTGAAACTACTATTGACCCATATTTCATCATATCCGACAGTTTCCTCAGTTCCTGCGCCATAGTACCTGTCGCTGCACCTAAAAGCGATTCATTGGTTATAAGGATTCTTCTTAGCAAAAGCTGAAGAGGTATCAGGTTTTCATTATTAAGATAAATAAGGGCATTAAACCAGGAATTCCATAGTCCAACAGCGGTCCAGAGTCCAACAACAGCTATAACTGCTTTTGATAAAGGCAATGCAAATTCAAAGAAATATCTAAGAGTTCCGCAGCCATCAATCTGTGCTGCCTCCCACAGTGCCTCAGGAAGCAGATTTTCAAAGAAGGTTCTGGCGACGATTATGTTATAAGTCGATGCTGCAAAAGGAATGACCATTACCCAAAAGGAATCCAGAAATCCAAAATTCTTAACTATCAGATACGTAGGAATCAGTCCTCCACTGACAAACATTGGAATTACAAGAAATGTGTTTATGATTTTTCTTCCTGGCATATCTTTTCTCGACATAGCATATCCGGCAGAAATATTCACTATAAGCCCGAATACTGTGCCCACGGCTGTGTATAAGATTGTGTTAAGATAGCTGATCCATATCTTGGATTGCTCAAGGAGCTTTTCATATCCTCTGACATCTATTTCTATCGGCAAAATCCAGACTTTACCACCGACAACATCAGCAGGTTTACTAAAAGACGCTATTATTACAAACCATAACGGGTAAACGACAATAATTATCATTAAAACCGCCACAATATGGAATATTACATTTATGATTTTGTCCTGAGAGATCGCTTTTTTTCTAAATATCATAGTTCACCTGTTAAAACAGACTGTTTTCTGTTGTTTTCCTTGCTATGAAGTTAACCAGTAAAAGAACCAATAGATTTACAACCGTATTAAATAAACCTATTGCCGTCGAAAGGCTATACTGCATACTTTGCATGCCCATCTTATAAACATAGGTCGAGATTATCTCGCTGCTCATGATATTTTGAACATTTTGAAGGAGATACACCTTTTCAAAGCCCACGCCAAGTATATTTCCGGCTCTTAAGATCAATAGAATCATTGTAGTTGGCAGTATCATGGGAATATCGATATATCGAATTTTCTGTAATGTACTGGTTCCATCGACTATCGCTGCCTCGTAATACGTAGGATCTATGCCGGCAAGCGCAGCAAGATAAATTATGCTATCCCACCCCAGATGCTGCCATATATCACTCCATACATACACATGCTTAAATGCTGAGGCGTCAGCCATAAGATTCGGGAATTCTTTTCCTGCAAGAGCAAAGAGATTCGCAAATAGTCCATTAGTCGGTGAAAGGAATATAAGTATCAAACCGCACATAACCATGGTTGAAATGAAATGCGGAAGATATGTGATGACCTGAAACACCTTTTTGAACATTTTGCTTTTCATCTGATTACACATAAGTGCCACAGCTATTGGAAGCGGAACTCCCACAAGGATGCTGTAAAAGCTTAGAATCAATGTGTTTTTTATTGTCACGCGGAACTGATATGATCTGAAAAACTGAAGAAAATTCTTGAAGCCCACAAACTCGCTTTTTGTCACGCCAAGAGCAGGGGAATAGTCCTGAAAAGCAATAATGATACCGAACATTGGAAGATATGCAAAGCAAACAAGCAAAATAACTGCCGGAAGGAGTAGTATGTAAAGTTGATAATACTTTTTAAATTTTAATACGAATCTGTCCCACTTCCTCATGCGACTACCTCTGACTTTCTAAGATCAAAACCTGTGAAGCTGCACTCTTGAAAAAACAGGTCTGGATGCCATATAATCCTCCAACTCCTTAGTGGTTATTCCGGGCATATCCATCTGAATATATATCTCATTCAAGTAGTCCTGATATAGGCTTATATCATTCAATCCTCTTACAATATCAGTGCCTTCAAGCACCTGACAATTCGCATCAAGAGTCTCCCTTATAAGCCTTCTTGCACCATCATTGTTGGAAAGAATATATATCATTCTTTCAGCAGTCTTTTGAATTTCTTTCGTCACATAGGTGGTAAATCTGCCTTTTCCTCTGCATTTTGACTCATAAAGGGCATCATCGGCCAGTCTGTATAATGCCTCAAAAGTAAGCCCGCATTCATCAGCTGCAATACCAATACTGCAGGAAAAAGATCTGGCGTCTCCAACCTTAAGAATATTTAGTTCATGCAAGATATTTTTGCATCTGTTTTCTATAAGGTGGATATTTCCCAAAGGCAGCTCGCGGATTATAACCATAAACTCATCTCCGCCGACTCGGCCTATAATATCCACTATTCTGAATTCACGCTTAAGGAGCTTCGCAAAAGCTTTAAGGACATCATCTCCCAACTGATGACCATAGTAGTCATTTACATATTTAAAATTATCAAAATCAAGAATCAGAAGCATCAGGGCTGTTCCGGGAGTTCTGTCAAGAATAGCAGCTCTGGCCTCTTCTTCAAAAGCAATTTTATTTTTCAGGTCAGTAAGCCCGTCAGTATCACTTTTTTCTTTAAAAATTTTCTCCTCAGATGCACTTTCTGCCTGATTGCCGAAATTAATCATTACAATAAGGAGTGAAAAAATTATTCCCAGTATGATAAGAAAAAAGTGTTGCCAGATAAATTCCTTACTCTCAAAAAGCTTAAAAAATATATAGTAAATCCCGCCTGAGAGAATTTCAAAAAGGACTACAATCCTGAAATAATCGGTATAAAATGTTGGAAATGCCATAATGAGCGCGAGAATTAAGAGAAGATGTGATTCTGAAACAACACATACTTCAAGATATGACACTGCTGCGAAAAGCAGTGAATAATTTATTAAAATAATAAGCCTTGTAACTTTGAACGATAACTTAGCCTTCGAAAGCCAAAGTCTATACTGCAGATTATAAAACAGCAAAACTGCAAGAAGGATAACATAACCAAAATCCGGCAAAACACCCGGATTATTGGCATATTTAAATATAAGGAAAATGATAGAAAAAATCGCTATGAAATTGCAGAGCTGTTTAAGCATAATCTTATTTCGTATCCTCCAGAGCCTCTTCTCTGGAGGATACGAAATAATCTATACTATCCAACTTTTCAAAAAAAGCAGTTATCATCGATTCTTCTCCATTAAATTGCACATAATGTTAGTGATTATATGCTATCACATATATATGCAATATTGGAAAAGACGACATTAAAAATATATTAAGAAAATTGAAATTCCTGAATTATAACTTATCTGAGAGATTCCTTACAGACTGTCTCTCCATAACTCTGATGGGCTGGCGTTCATCCAAAACAAGATCCTTCTCTCCACCGATCATTCTAAACAGGTATTCTCCTGCTTTCTCAGCCTTCCACTCAAAATCCTGAGCAACAGAAGTCAGCTTGGGTGACATAAAATCACAATCAGGAAGATTATCGAAACCGACTACAGAAATATCATATGGTACACGAATACCACACTGGTGAAGTCCCTCGATAACACCAAAAGCAACAATATCTGACATGGTAGCCACTGCAGTATATCCACGGTTTGCAAAGACTATATCCTGTCCCACTTCAACGGCATTGCGATATGTTGAAACACTATGAAATACATCCTTAGAAATGCTAAAGTCCACATTACTTTCAGCACATGCATCAGCAAATCCCTGCTGACGTTCCTTGATAACACCCTCTCCGGTTATCTCAGGAGTGACAAGTGCAAGCTTTTTATGGCCTTTACCTATAAGATATTTTGCAGAAAGATACCCACCTCTGTAATCCTCAATACCTATATTGACTATCGGCTCCCCGGGAGCATAGGTATCAATGAAAACCATAGGTATATCAATGCGCTCTCTGATCTCACGAACCTCGTCCCTGTATACTCCAAGGAAAAACGCCCCATCAACATTCCAGGAGGACAAAAGCGGTATAATCTCTCTCGGATCCCCAACGCATCTTAGCATCACATAATAGTCATGCCTACGTACAAAACGTTCAAGTGCTGCTATAATATGCGCGTTATATGGGTTAGCAAAAAAGTCCTCATCCTTACTAAGATATGGAACTACAACACCTATCAGATGGCTTTCCTTTTTTGCAAGAGATCTTGCTATAACATTAGGTTTATAATTTGAATCCTTAATGATTTTCTCGACCTTAGCTCTGGTCTCTTCAGAAACTTTATGGAAATTTCCATTTAACACATTTGAAACAGTGGCTGTACTCACCCCCGCGAGTTCTGCTATAGTTTTTAAATTCATGATTATCTCCGTTTGTGTCTGTATTTTTCAATGGTTTAACGGTTAACCATCTCTTTAACTATATTAAATTTTGCCACTGAGGTCAAGTATAAAAGCAGGAAATTCTTTGTGTTCTCACTATGTATTATCTTATAGGAAGCGATAGAATATTAAATCACCTTTTTGCGATTAGGGATATAATGTTTATATGAAAAAACTGCCGCATAAGTTTTACTCTTATACGACAGTCATTTATTTTCTCTTTAATTATGATGATTTAGATTCCTGAATATCATCAGAAATCCGGGAAAATGCAATTTTAACAAATCGCCGTTCCAGGCACAGACTGATTATTTATCACTAAGAAAGCTATCAACCTCATCCTTAGTCGGCATTACAGAAAGGGCACCTTTCCTTGTTGTAATTATGGATGCGGCAGCATTTGCAAAATTAAGGCACTCCATTAATCCATCCTCAGTCAGACTTTCAATGCCATTTCTTCTAATGTAATCAATAGCACATGCGCAAAATGTATCACCTGCTCCTGTAGTCTCAATTGTGTCAGGATTCTTGTAACCGTCCTTCTTTACAACCATATCCTTATAAAGTGCCATACTTCCATCCGGTCCGAGTGTAGCAAATATGATTGGAATATTATAATCCTTCTGGATCTTTCTAGCTCCTTCACAAATATCTGATATGCCTGTGAAAAGTTCTACTTCATTGTCAGATATTTTGAGAATATCACATTTTTCAAATCCATAATTCATCGCTTCAATAGCGGTATTTACAGAATCCCAAAGCGGTTCCCTGTAGTTTGGATCAAAAGAAATTAAAGCTCCGCTCTCTTTTGCTATATCCACTGCCATTTTTGTAGCTTCTCTTGCAGGCTCGTCCGTCATAGATAATGTTCCAAAATGAAATACATCTGTATTCATCAGCATATCTACATTTTTCTTGACATCATCTTTAGTAAGCATCATATCTGCACCGGGCTTTCTATAAAAAGAAAAGTCACGGTCGCCATTTTCAAGCTTGTTAACAAATGCAAGAGTAGTGGGGATCTCTTTGTCAAAAACAAGTGCAGTAGAGTCAATTCCCTGCTTTTCAACCCTCTCTTTAAGCATTCTACCGAAGAAGTCATCACCGACTTTTCCGATAAATGCTGTTTTATTACCGAGATTCTGCAGCATTGAAAGCACATTGCAGGGAGCTCCACCCGGATTTGCTTCAAATAAGGGATTTCCTTGTGAACTAATTCCGTTATTTGTAAAATCTATCAGTAACTCACCTAAAGCAACTACATCAAATCTATCCATTATTCTTTCTCCAGTTCATACATTATAACATCCATAAGAAGTTCACCATTTGCTCTGAAATTGATTGCTTCAGCTTTTATATCTGTGAAGATTCCCATTGACATTACCTGTTCACCATCGTTTATGAAAAGTTCCATGCTGTATCTGTCAAGAATCAGTCTAAGAGTGATTTCACCCTTGTTATTTGCTACTTTACATCTTCTCTGATGAACTATAGCTCTTCTGCTTCCTGAGTGCTTTCTATCGATCTTTACAATATTCTGCAACGGATCATACTCGATAACTGAATATGCTTTACCGTTATCAGCAAAACGAATTTCAAACTTCTGGTAAGACAGATCTGCTTCTGTAGATTTAACCTTTACAGTCATATCTATGCATCTTCCCTCGATGCTTGAAAGTGAAGCACTATCAGAGATCAGGACATTCTGTCTGCTGATTCTCTTGCCATAGTAGTTTTCAATCTCTCTGGCAGGCTTCTGTATCAGCTTATTGTTGTGAAGGCTGATTTCTCTCGGGAAGCTCATCTGTCCAAACCACGGGAAATCATCACGTCTTATGCCACATGTATCCCAGTTCTGCATCCAGCCTATCATAAGTCTTCTTCCATCTTCTGCAAGAACTGTCTGGGGTGCATAGAAATCTATACCATAATCAATAGCCTGGCAGTTTTCTTCACAGAAATTACCATCAGCATCAAAGCTTCCAATGACACATAAAGTTCCATTTCCGTTGTGGAATTCAAGTTCTTCAGGAAGCATGTCCTGAGGGCTGGTAAGTAATACCTGCTTACCATCAAGTGCAAAATAATCAGGACATTCCCACATTACACCGAATCTGTGATTGTTTTTGATCACCAGCTTATCGTAAGTCCAATGAATACCGTCCTCACTCACATACTGAAGAATCTGACCATCCTTATCCACAGTTTTATTACCTACTACCATATAGTATTTTCCGTTTTCCTTAAATACCTTAGGATCTCTGAAATCATAGATACCTGCGCCTTCGGGAAGTGTTTCCCCGGTAATAACAGGGTTGTTTTCATATTTTACATAATCAGTTCCATCACCTATAGCAACGCACTGAGTCTGATACTCATGGAAAACACCGTCTTCATCCTGCTCTTTGTGAACGCCGGTATATACAAGAAGCTGTTTTCCATCATCCATCTCTATTGCACTGCCTGAGAAACAGCCTGCATCATCATATTTTTCATCCGGTGCCATAGCGCAGGGAAGATACTTCCAGTTTATGAGATCTTCACTTTCTGCGTGTCCCCAATGCATAGGTCCCCATACAGTCTCATATGGGTAATACTGATAGAAAAGGTGATATTTTCCATTGTAACGGCTAAAACCGTTTGGATCATTCATCCATCCACATCTGGGAGTAAGATGAAAAAGAGGCCTCTGCTCCTCAGAAATTGTCAATTCTGTCTTTGCTTCATATTTTCTTGCTTTTTCTAACTTATCGCTCATATAATCCTCACTTACCATAAATTCTGAAATTACTAACTACTGCTGCTGATGAATCCAGTCTCCAGTCTGCACCTACTGCTGCGTAAATTCTGTTAGACAGTACCTTTTCACCGCCTACGTAAACTATAACTATATCCTTTTCAACAACGACATCTACCTTGTAGGTTTTTCCGGTTTTCAATGCCATAGCCTGAAAATTCGGAAATGCATTAAATGTGATATTGTCCTCCTTGTTATCAATAGACAGATGATACTTTTCCCCTTTTTCTGCATTATCAAATATAAGGTCAAGCTTTCCATCATCCTGCATATCAAGGTCAAATGTCATGTGGCAGGTCTCAGGAACCTGTCCCAAATCTACTGTTCCTGCCAATGAATCCTCTGTTCTCAGTTCTGTCTTAAAATAATCATTATATTGTTCAGGCATGCACGCCCCAAGTGTGCCGTCTTGTAATTGTCTAAGTTCATAAGTAACAATGCTTCCTGCCCATGTGTAACCTAAGCCGTCACTTTCTCTCTTTTTTCTGTCGAGAAATCCTATCAGATATCGTTTACCATCTAATTCACATGTCTTGGCAGCATAAAATCCGTTTCCGTCAAATGTATCAATCTCCGGTTTTTCCCACGGTCCAAAAAAGCTATCCGCCATTCTGTAATAAACAACATTGTTCCAGCTAAATACTAAATAATATTTTTCCCCAATTTTAAAAACGTCCGGGCATTCCATAAAGTAAAGCTCTTTACTGGTATAAAAATCGCCCTTAAAAGTCCAGTTATGAAGATCCTGCGATTCAAAATATATGATTGCGCTCTCTTCTTCTTTTTCTTTTCTTGCACCTACCAGCATCAGATACCCGTCATCAGTCTTATAAACCTGCGGATCACGAAAATCATTGGTGCTGTAACCTTCAGGTGCATGGATTATTTCATCATAATCCTTTACGTATTTCTTATTGTTACTGCTTGTTGCATGCATTACGCATTCTTTATCCAACCCATAAGTGTCATAATAATCATTATGACCTGTGTAAAAACAATGGTATTTACCACTGTCGTCCTTTATAAAAGAACCTGTTCCTATAGCAAGATCCTGCTTTTCAGAATCTTCTGCAAAAGAAAGAACCTCACCCTTATCCTCAAAAGAAAGAAAATCTTTTGTGTAAAAACTGTTTATAGGATGATAACCCACTCCATTATGATCTGTTTCATATAGGTAGTTTAGATAAACTCCATTACCTTCTGTAAGTGCCATAACATCGCCAACATAGCTATCTTCCGCTCTTGGAAAGAGACACTCCATACTGTTTTTTTCTCCACATCCTGTTAACATGCACACAAGTATACTGAGTAAAGCAATTGTCTTCTTTTTCATTTTCATAAAAGAGGGAGGAGAAATCTCTCCTCCCTCACCTTTCATATATGATTAGTACAACCTGTATTACTTGTAGAACTCATCAAGGTATTTCTGATAAATTGAAAGATATTCATCAAGACCGTAAGCGTTAACCTGCTTTATGTACTCATCCCAATCAGCATCGCTAAGTCCGTTCATAACGAAGTTACTTCTGCTTGAGTTGATGTAGCTGATAAGATCAGTCTGGATTGTTGTAAGCTTCTCTGTGTCATCAGCTGTCATGAATACGTTAGGATATACATACTCACCGTGCATATCATCTGTGTAATATTCCTTGATCCAGTCAAGACGATACTGAGCATCATCAGGGCATGTTACATATACACCATAGTACTCATCAAGGATTGCAAGAGGACCACCAACAGCCTCTGCCTCACGAACTTCAACAGGTGAAGCATCTCCAAGAGGTGCATGCTTAAGCATCTTCTCACCCTTATCGTTCTCTGAAAGCTCGAAGATATCGAACTCATCGTCCTCACCGTAAGTACCCCAGTTGTTCTGAGGAGACTGGAAAGGATCATACATACGATCAAGCCAAGCACATACGAATGCAGGGTTGTCACATTTAGCTGTAATTACGCATCTGCCGCGATCAAAACCAGATGTGAATGAACCATTCATAGGTGTTACGTTCTTTGTATCAGCCTGAAGAGCTGCAAGAGGTACATAGTCCTCAAGGTTGTCGATATTAGCAACATCCCATGTGAAGCATACGCCATATCTGTGAGATTTACCCTTAGCTACATATGTTGACCAATCCTGTGTGAAGCACTCAGGATCGATAAGTCCCTCGTCATAGAGCTTGTGAAGCCACTGCATACCTGACTTGAAGCCTTCCTGTGTAGCTGTGCAGATAACCTTCTTGTCATCTGTTACAGCGATATGCTGTCCTATATCGTTGTCACCATATCCTTCACCAAATCCGTTGATAAGAAGGCTGGGATCCTGATCGTTCATAATGCATGACATAGGAATGATGTCACCCTCAATACCAAACTCTGCCTGAAGCTCTGCTGCGTGATCCTTGAAAGCCTTAAGAACTTCTTCAAACTCATCTACTGTTGTAGGTGTCTGAAGTCCAAGGAAATCAAGCCACTTCTTGTTGATGTAAGTGAAGTTATTACCTACAGTCTGAATAGCTGTCTTATTAGAACCGAGCTGTTCAATCCAGGGAAGTGCCCAGATATGTCCCTCTGAATCCTCGCACATTGTGCGGTATTCAGGGTACTTATCGAATACAGCCTTAAGATTAGGCATGTTTTTGTCAATATATTCTTCAACAGGAAGAATAACGCCCTGGTCTGCATATCTGATAAGATCAGAGTTACTGAATCCTGCATTGAATATGAAATCTGTAAGCATGTCCTTGTTAGCCATTGTCAGCTGAATCTTGTCTCCCCACTGATCGTTTGAAATAGCTGTCCAATCTACATGTACATTGGTCTCCTCTTCAAGTCTCTTGAAGATTGTTCTGTTGTTAGGCTCAGCCTCTGTTCCTGAAGGATAGCTGGTTGTACCTGTGATAGTAACCTTCTCTTCAAGAGGGAAAGTGATGTTCTCAGCATCTACCTTAGCTGCACCACTGCCAGTTGAAGTCCCCTTGCCACAACCTGTGAGCGCACTTGCTGACATAGCAATGACAAGCGCTGTAGACAGTAACTTTGTTGTTTTCTTTTTCATTGTCCTCTCCTTTTCATTAGAAACTATTCAAACCTGTATAACAGGTGAATTAACGTTAGCCTTTAACTGAACCAACCATAATTCCCGAATCAAAATACTTCTGGAAGAACGGATACATAACTATCAAAGGCAAGCTTGAAATGATGATAGTTGCATATTTCAAAAGCTCTGCAAGCTGTGCTCTTTGTGCAGTACTCTGCATATCTGCGATCATACCCGGATCCGGCTCATTCTGAATAAGGATTGCTCTAAGAACGAGCTGCAAAGGCTGCTTACTTGCTGAATTGAGATAAATCATTGCATCAAAATAGCTGTTCCACATTCCTACGAACTGCCAAAGTACCAATACTGCTATAAGCGGTGTACATACAGGAAGCAGTATTCTGAAGAAAAATACCAGCTCATTTGCTCCATCCACATCAGCAGCCTCTCTAAGCTCACCGGGTACTCCCTTATAATATGTTCTTGCGATGATCATATTCCAAACGCTGAATGATCCCGGAAGAATGATTGCCCACATGCTATCAAGAAGTCCCATATTACTTATAAGAAGGTATGTAGGAATAAGTCCGCCACCAAAAAACATGGTGATGATGAAAATTGTATTGAATATTTTCTTGCCCTTAAAATCATCTCTGGACATAGGGTAAGCACATAACAATGTGATAAATACTGATATAAAGCTGAACAATACTGAATAAAGAACTGCGTTACCAAAACCTACCCAAATCTGAGGATTTGTCATAACTCTTTCATAGGCTGTAAGTGTCCACTTGCTCAGATCAAAAACAATACCTTTATTCTGAAGAGTGATCGGATCCATGAATGATGCAACTATAATGTAAACAACAGGTCCTATGATGGCTGCTACAAACAAAGCCAATAATATATATCCAACTAAGAGAAACAGCTTATCTCCCATGGAAGCTCTTGCAAATTCACTCTTTCTGATAGTAATTGCTTTTTGCATTTGTTTCTCCTCCTTTATAATCCCTGACCGTCGTTAAGCTTTTCTACTATTTTATTAACTGCAATCAGAAGGATTACGTTTATAACTGTATTGAAAAGACCAACCGCTGTTGAATAACTGTAATCTCCATTAAGAAGACCCTTTTTATAAACATAGGTTGCGATAATTTCAGATGAAGCAAGGTTCATGTCAGACTGAAGTGCATATGCTTTTTCAAATCCGACACTCATGATGTTTCCTGCCTGAAGTATAAACTGGATTACTACCATATCCTTAATAGCAGGCCACTCTACTGCCTTGATCTGTTGCCAAATATTGGCTCCATCGATCTGTGCGGCTTCCTTAAGCTCCTTACTTGCATTCGAAAGGGCTGCTGTGTACATGATTGAAGCCCATCCGGCACCCTGCCATATTCCACTGATAATGTATATCGGTCTGAATGCAGCTGGAATTGTAAGGAAGTTTATGTTTGTGCCAAGCATCATATTCAGAGGTCCTGTTACAGAAAGAAGGATTCTTACCATACCACAAAGGACTATTACTGATATGAAGTTAGGCATGTATAAAACAAGCTGAATCTTCTGCTTAATCTTGCTGCTTGCAATTCTGTTAAGCAAAAGTGCAAGAATAATCGGCATTGGGAATCCCCAAAGCAATCCGAAAACACTAAGTTTAAGTGTGTTTACCAGATACTGTAAAAAGTCCGGGGACGATAGAAACTGTTGAAAGTACTTAAGACCTACCCATTCGCTTCCAAGTATTCCTTTAAATGGATTGTACTTCTGGAAAGCAATAAGAATTCCACCCATCGGAATGTATCTGAATACTATAGTCAGAAGCAGTGCCGGTCCTAAGAAGAACACATATAACTGCCAATGCTGCTTTATATAGATGAGTGTATTGTGCAGGTTATTGTTTTTCGCTTTTGCATTCATAAAAAACTCCTCCGCAATGTTTTTACATTTGTAACATCTCTTTGCGTATGTAAAATATATCACAGCACAAGATTAGTGTCAACATAATTATTTTACATTTGCACATTTTACATTTACATTTGACATCATGATTTTTACATTTTATAATGAAACAATCATTATGAATCAAAATCAAATGGAGAATTATTATGGCAGGAAAAGTCACACTGCAGGACATAGCAGATGCACTTGGTTTATCCAGAAATACTGTATCAAAAGCAATCAATAATACAGGTGTTCTCGCAGAATCTACCAGACAAAAAGTATTAGAAAAAGCAATAGAGATGGGTTATAAGCAATTTTCATATGCCAACTCTGTCTCAGAAATTAAGAATCCATTAATTTCAAAAGCTAAAGCCTCCGGAGAAATAGCTCTTCTCACAGGACGCTTTTTAAATAATTCACATTTTGCATCTACCATGCTTGATAAGTTTCAACATGAAGTGTCTCTTCTTGGCTACAGTCTTACAATGCACAGAGTAGATGCGAATAATATAACAGATCTTTCTCTTCCTATTTCATTCAGGCCGGAGAACACTAAAGCTATAGTTTGTATAGAAATGTTTGACCATACATATTGTGAAACACTTTGTAATCTCAATATACCTGTTCTCATGATAGATGCGCCGGTTGCAAGCTTTTGGAAACCATTAAATGCGGATATCCTTTTAATGGACAATTTTTCAAGCATTTACACTGTTGTAAATGATATGAGCAAAAAGGGTATTTCCAAAATAGGCTTTGTAGGTCAGGTTACCCACTGCCGTTCATTCTATGAACGTTTCATAGCTTTCAGAGAGGCTCTTTACATTAATAACCTTGCATTTGAGGATAAATACTGTCTTTCTGAGGTTCATCCTCATGATTCAGATTATAGAGAATATTTATACAGTGCACTTGAAAACATGAAAGAGCTGCCTGAAATGTTCATATGTGCGAACGATTTTGTGGCTCTTGACCTGCTATATGGTCTCAAGAAGATGGGAATAGAATGTCCCCATGACATTAAACTTTTTGGCTTCGATGATTCACCTGAATCCAAAATAATTACTCCCTCACTTTCAACAAGCCATATTCATAGCCAGATTATCGGTTATTCCGCTGCCAATCTTGTAATGTCAAGGATTGAACAGCCAGACCTTAACTACAGAATTACTTACACTGAGACAGATCTGATTTACAGGGATTCTACATTAATTTAAATTCTTATCTTTTCCTGATAAGAACAATAATATATGACTTCTTGCGGGCAAAAAGAAAAAAGCCCGCAAGTCCATTCTATTCCCGTTTTTCTAAAAAACATGACTCTATAAAAACCAGTTATCTCCGGCTCCTTCTCTGATGGGATATTTTATTAGTTATTTAGGAAACTTTTATAATATAAGACTTCTAAAAGCTTTAAAATATATATAATACCATCACTATGAGAGGAGCCAGCGTTATGGGTATAGATACCATTGAAAATGTATATACTCTGCTTGCCGTAGTACTCGGCGCTCTTTATGCGCTCTTTAAATACATCAAAACACCAAAACGCGGATGGCTTTTTATTTCTGTTTTCTTTTTGGCTCACCTGCTTAGCGATTATTATTGGACAACCTATACTTTGGTTATTGGCGAAGATCCTAATGTATCCGAACTGATGGCTTATTTTGGTTGGAATATAGGCTATCTTTTTTTATTCCTTTTGACAATTGATATGCGTCCCAAGGAATCCAAAGGCTTTTTTCACCCCATAATACTTGTTCCCATTCCTCTAGGTATATGGCAGTTTTTCATATACATCCGATTCGGAGGAATATTTAATAACATATGGGAGGGATTCTTTGCAATATGCATTTCCTGTATCTGCGTACAGGTTATATCCCACTATTTTAAAAACAGGGATAATTTCAAGGAAATACCCTGGCTTCATCTGACAATACTATGCTTTATAATATTTGAGTATGGAATGTGGACATCCTCCTGCTTTGATTGGGGAAGTGAGCTGGTTAATCCTTACCACTATTTTTCTTTATTGGAGTGCCTGTCGCTTATTTTTCTGAATCCTTCAGCTAATAAATGCTATGAACAACGCGGAACAGCCAGACAGGAACGTACCGTTCAGGAAACGCATTTTACAATACTTTTGCAAATTACTGTTACTGTCATCATTTTCTTTGGAGGTGTCGGAGGCTATTACATAGGCGTTTATATGAAACACCATCTCCCATCTTCTGCAGATAATCCGGATGTTTACAGTAGCATCGCTATCACATTGTTTATTATTTCCATAATTCTGGTAGCTTTTATATTGATGATCATTTTGATGACCGCTATCAGGTACAAATCTCTTGAGAACGATTTTCAGGAAGGGGCTTCAATAAAGCGAGGTCGTTTCAATTTTATCATGACAATAGCCATCACATTCTGTCTTATGATAACATCTGTTTTGTATACAGCCCGCCTGTTTTATCAGGTTTCAGTGACAGGTGCCATGGAGGATGGTCAGGCTAAGGTATATTCAACCGCAGAGGACTTTGAAAATTATCTGGGAGTTGCAAGATCCATTCTCTGGGTTACTGCTGATACCGTAGATATAATGCTGCACAACGGTGATTCACAAGATATTATCCGTGATTACATTTATAAGCAAACCGAAAACCAGTCAGAACAGTTTGATGAAAACTTTACCGGTCTCTATGCCTATATAAATGGTGAATACATGGATGGCTCAGGTTGGGTTCCTCCCCCGGATTACAATGTAGAGAACAGAGACTGGTACAAAAATGCGGTGAATGCTGAAGGAAAAACCATAATAGTTTCACCTTACGTTGATGCCCAGACAGGTTCTGTTGTCATTACTATATGTAAGCTTCTATCTGATGGTGGCAGCAAAGGTGATTACAGCAATCGTGAGGTTGTTGCTCTTGACATGGTTGTTAATCATGTAACTACTACTATTCAGGATGTCAATATAGCCGGAAAAGGTTATGGTTTCGTCGTTGATCACGATGGTATGATAATAGCTCATCATGATTCATCCTTAAATGGCCGTGATATAGATGAAATATACGGTGAGGGCTTTTTAGAAACCCTTACAAATAACAAAAACGCTACTTCCAAAGTGTATATTTCCGGTGAAGCATATACTTTATTCATCGAACCAGTAATTAGTCAATGGTATGTAGTTATAGCCATAAGTGACAAAGAGCTTTTTGAGGAGACCTACAGACAGCTTTCTTTCAATATCATTGTTTCATTGATCATTTTCCTTATGATTTCATTTTTCTATTATCTTGGATATAAAAACGAGCAGTTAAATGTAAGAAAAATGGAAGAATTGCGTTCCACTAATATGCGCCGTGATTATGAGGCACAGATTTTAAAACAAAAAGAAGTTGCTGCAAACGAAGCCAACAAGGCAAAAAGTCAATTCCTGGCACAGATGTCCCATGAAATCCGAACTCCCATAAATGCCATACTTGGTATGAATGAAATGATTCTTAGAAGTAGCGATGATAATGACATTCTTGATTATTCAAAAGGAATCGATTCTGCAGGTAATACCTTGCTGGCACTTATAAATACCATCCTTGATTTTTCAAAAATAGAGGATGGTAAAATGGATATTATTCCTGTTAACTATGACACCGCTTCATTAATAAACGACTTGCTTAACTCTATTTCACGCCGTGCAGACGAAAAAGGCCTTGAACTGATTTCAGATATTGATAAAACGCTTCCTCGTACTCTTTTTGGTGATGATGTGAGGATTAAGCAGGTTATAATGAATCTTTTAACAAATGCTGTAAAATACACCGAAAAGGGTTACGTTCGCCTCACAGTTCGTGCAGATAGTATGAGCTCAGACAAACTATTCCTTTACGTTTCCGTTCAGGATACAGGTATTGGTATACGTTCCGAGGATATAAACCGTCTCACCCTGTCATTCCAAAGGCTTGATGAAAAGAAAAACCGGAATATCGAAGGAACCGGCCTTGGCATGTCTATTGTTTCAAACCTTCTCACTCTTATGGGAAGCAAAATTTGTGTAAAAAGTACCTATGGCGAAGGTTCCTTATTCTACTTCACAATAGAGCAGAGAATCACTGACAGAACGCCTATAGGAGCTTTTACGCAAAATCCGTCAAGTAATAATGGTGAGCGCTCAGACAGTGATCTGATAAATGCTCCATACGCTCAGGTACTTGTGGTTGATGATAATAGTCTGAACCTCACGGTTGCTACAAACCTGTTAAAGCTATGCCATATCAAACCTGATTCAGTCACTTCCGGCGCTGAGGCAATATCTGCTATGTCTGATAAGATATATGATATTGTTTTCCTTGATCACATGATGCCTAAAATGGATGGCATAGAAACTCTGCAAAAGCTTCGTGAGCTTGATCTTATTCCGGAAAGTACAAAGATTGTTGTCCTTACAGCAAATGCAATTGTAGGTGCCAGAGAAAAATATCTAAGTGAAGGCTTTGATGACTATTTATCCAAACCAATAGGAATAAATGCCCTGGTTTCGATACTGACAAAATATCTGCCGGAGTGTGCCTATGCGACTGAAGAAACAACAAATCTCAGTGAGTTTGAAATAACAGATGATATACCAATTGAACCAAATAATATTCTAATCTACGATATTATGAAGCTTAAGCTTGCCGGAATAGATACAGACAGCGCAATAGAGTACTGTGGAGACAGCTCTGAGGCCTATTTTGATACACTAAATTATTTTACTCAGGACTTTGATTCGAAAAGGGATCAGCTGACTCTTCTTTACGATAACCAGAACTGGAAAGAATATAATATACTCATCCACGCAATCAAAGGAAACCTGCGCATACTTGGCATCACTGATCTTGCTGCAAAGGCACTTTCCCTTGAAAAAGCTTCAAAAAGAGAGAATTTGGATGTAAACTATATCACATCCCACCATACTTCTTTTATAAACGAGTATCGTTTGATTAAAGAAGCAATCTGTGCGGCAAAGCTTTAACACGTTACTGTTCACACCTTACGGTGCTCACAGCAACTGGATTTGCCCATTCCAGTTGCCTTCGGCAAAGGGGCAAATCCTATATTCAAGACGTAGAACATTCTCACGCTCAGCGCAGCAAGTGC